>CACOQC010000008.1 GCA_902629215.1 uncultured Pelagibacteraceae bacterium
TCCTCATTGTATTTTATCTTATTACTTTCTTTACCGAGTCTTTCTTCCCAAGCTCTTAATTCTTTTCTTTCTTTTAATAATTGGTTTTTTTCTTCAAGCTTTTGTAATTTTATCTCTCTAATTTTTTGAATTTCTTTATTTTTTTTATAGTTTGAAAGTGCACTACTTATAGATTTTGTTGTGAAAGAAGCTAAATTTGCTATCCCAACACTACTATTTTTTTTTTTGATTTTAGATTTTTTTCTTTTTTTTATAGACATTTTTTTTAAAAATCATTTCACTAAAGAAATGTAAATTATTCAATAAAAATTTTAAAAATAATAAAAATGATTGTTTAAATTGAGTTTCAACCTGTAAGTGATTTTATCGTGTTTGTGATTCCGTTTTTTTGTATTTAACACCTTTTCTCTCTAATATTTCTTTGACCTTATCTGAATATGGTTCTTCGATGTGTTCTGTTGAAGGATTAAGTTCTATTCCAGCAGGTGTAATAGTTTGTGGCATTGCGACAAACTGTGAGTCAGGATTTTCAATTGTTTTTCTTACACTCATTCTATAAATTCCAAAAAATCCAATAACTGAGTGAAAAAAGAATAAAAACACAAAAAATCCGTTTGGCCCTACAAAATCCATAAATAATGAACATAAAAAAGGCCCACTCATTGCCCCTAATCCAAATATAAATTGGAGACCTGCACCAGCTGCAACAAATTTTTCTTTTGAAATATTATCATTAGTGTGAGCTAAAATTAAAGAAAACATTGGTAAACTACAAAAAGAGAAAAGAATAAAGAAAAAATAAAACAATGTTTTGCTAGTGGCGAGTCCATCGGGAAGGTACATTTGTCTTGAAACAATAATCGAAATTACTGCAAATAATGCTGCACCGAATGAAGAAATTACAAGAACTTTTCTTCTATCATATATATCTGATAACTTACCAATAGGAAATTGAGCAATAGATCCAGAAACTGCCAATAAAAATGTTACGATTGAAATTTCTAAAATAGTAAAATTCATTGAGGTTGCATATACAGCAATTAATGTGAATAATGCTGATTGAATAGTTCCATAAAAAAAAGAACTTACAGCCCCTAAGGGAGAGGCATCATAAAGATCTTTCAGAGATAATCCTGTAATTTTTTTAAAATTAGGTGGTTTTTTTTTAGTTAATAAAATAGGAATTAAAGCAGCTGATGTGATTACAGAAACCAAAATAAAAGGTTGAAAATTTTTTGGTGAACTAAAGTTTAATAAAAACATTCCTATCCCCATAGTTCCATAAAGAACAACCATATATATTGATAAAATACTTCCTCTATTTTTATTACTTGATCTATCATTTAACCAGCTTTCAGCAACTGTATAGATACAAACCATGCTTATTCCTGTCATAACTCTTAATAAGAACCAAACAAAGGGGTTAATAATTATTGAATGGATTAAAATAACTAGTGAGGCTAAAGATGCAAAAGCTGCAAAAACTCTAATATGACCAACTCTTGAAATGATGTTTGGAATAGTTGCTGCACCAATAAAATATCCCACAAAATATCCAGACATCATAAAACCCGTTGATGTTAGACTAAACTCCTCTTGAACAGCTCTTACTCCCAATAGTGAGCCTTGAAAACCATATGCCATCATTATAAAGCCCATTCCTAAAAATAATGCCCAAGAATTTTTTAAAATTTTATTCATAAATTTGATGTAATTATTTGCGATCTATTATTAAATCAAGTCTTAATTGTGACAACTTAAGATCTTTTTAATTTTAAAAATGAGTGGATTGCAATAGTGCCTATTATAACCACTCCTCCCTGAAGTGTTTCTATACTTGGTTGTTCTTTAATGATTAACCATACCCAAATTGGACCAATAATTGTCTCTAGTAAGAAAAATAAATTTACTTCAGCTGCAGGTATAAATCTTGGCGCAATAGTCACTAATACAAAAGGAATAGCTACACAAAGAATACACATTAAAGGAACGATTAGGAGATCTTTTTCAATTAGTAAAAAACTTTCTATAAAAAATAAAGCAAAGGTAGCAACAAATAACTTACCAACCACAGCAGCAGGCACTAAATTTTTTGATTTAGCTGACCGAATAGTTACAGCACCCACCGCAAGACCTATGGCAGTTATGAATCCAAGAATATCTCCAAAAAAATTACCTAATTTTAAGGAGTCGAAAAAAATATATATTATAGCTAAAAATGTAATTATTATTGAAACCCATGTTTTTTTATCAGGAGGTTCTTTCAAAAATATTGCACCAAGTATCGCCGATAACATTGGGGCTGTTGCAATCATAACAAGTGTATTTGCTACGTTAGTATTTTGAATCGATACTACGAAAGTAATGTTTGTTAAACTGAATGTTGCTATGTAAAGAAGCCCATGATAGCCACTGTTAAATAGAATTTTAAAAAAATTTAATTTGTAAATTAGTAACATTCCTAAAAAAACTGTAATAAAAGGAATTATTCCCCTGTAAAAAACTAAACCCCACGTATCAACATTTGAAAGTCTTATGAATAAAGAATCTGGTGTGATAAACATTACAGCTATAAAAGCCATCAAAGAGCCTTTTTGTTGATCAGTTAAATTTTTCATGCCTTGAGCTCTTTCCAAAAAATTGTTGCTAAATTAATTTTTGATAGATCATAGAGAGTTTTTAACCCAGTAGGGGATGTGACATTGATATCTCCATTTAGTTTTTGATCAATAAAATCAATACCTGCAAAAAAAATGTTTTCTTTTTTTAATTTTTTTGCAATTAATCGGGAAATTTTAATTTCTTTCTTAGTTAGTATAACATTTACTGCTTTGGCACCTTTACTCATATTACTTAAAAATGAGCCTTTTTTAGGAATTCTAGAAATAGCTCCACGTATTTTACCATTAATTAAGAATACACGTTTATCTCCTTTGTAAATTTTTGGTAAGTATTTTTGACACATTATAAAATTATGTTTTTTAATAAATCTATTAATCAATTTTGAGTCGAATTTAGTGAGTAAATGTATATCGTTTCCACTAAAACTATGAATAGGCTTGATTATTACCTTTTTGTATTTAAGTAAAAATTTTTTAATTTCATCCATATTTTGACTAAAAATGGTACTTGGCATAAACTTTTGATATCTACTAGAGTAAAGTTTTTCTGAAATATTTCTGATTGAAGTTGGGTCATTAATAATTTTCACTCTATTTTTTATTAAGTCTAAAATATAGGTTGATGAAATATACTCCAAATTAAATGGAGGATCTTGTCTTATCAAAATAAATTTACATTCTTTAAGATTTAATTTTTTTTTTTTTAATATTTTGAAAATTTTTTCCTTACTATAATCAAATCTGATAAAGTAACCATTTGCAACAACTTCAGTCTTTAAAATAGATAGATTTCTTGGCTCATAATAAAATATTTTATAATTTTTTTTTTGAATTTCATTTGCTAAAAAAATACTTGTATCGGTTAAGGGATTAAGTTTTGATGGATGGTTGCCTTGAATAGCAACAATTTTATTTGTCATATAATTCACTTAAATCTTCATTTTTAGAAAATTTACTAATCATATGATCTGCATTAGTTGTTTTATTATCAATTACTTTTTGTAAATGATTTAAAAATAAAGTTTCGTTTTTACCACTTTTATTGAGAATATCTCTATTTTCTAATCCTTTTCTAGATATATCTAATAAAGTTGATGACCAATAAAGAAGATCTTTACCCATTAATTGGGTATTAAAACCTTTTTGAGGAGCTTCAAGATATGCATTGATTATTTTATTGTTATCCCATTTAGATACTAGTTCATAAACTTCATCTAGATTTCCATATAATAAGCCAATATAAAATGCTGGTCCAGAACATAAGCAATCCCAACCACAAGTATCCATAGATCTTAGTTCAATATATTTCTTTAATCTGTTCTCAGTAAAAATTGTACTAAGGTGTATGGATAAGTCATTTTCTACAGGTAAACGATTATTAATTTCTTCAATTTTTCCATCCATAAAATCTTTAAAAGTATATTTTTGTCCTGATAAATATTTTTCATTGTGATGAATAAATAAAATTGGAAAGTTGATAATAAAGTCTGAATATTTTTCAAAATCTAAATTTTCAAAAAATAATTTTGGTAGCCCTCCACGAGAAGTGTTTTGCCAAACTTTAGAACGATAAGATAAGTAATTACTTTTCTTTTTTTCAACAATTGAGGAATTTGCAAATAAAGCAATTGAAATAGGAACAATTGAATTTATGATTTTAAATTTTTTTATAAAATCTCTCTCAGAATTATAATCAATATTTAATTGTGTACCACAGGTTCGATACATCATATCTAAACTTAATTCACCTCCAATAGGCATATCTTTAGTCATAAGTTTATATCTTTGTTTTGGATTATTTGGAATTTCTTCAAGTTTTGATATTGGATCAAAGCCAGCACTTACAATACTAATATTAAGTTTTTTAGTAACTTGTTTTAATTCAAACAAGTAATCATAAGACTCAGCACAAGCCTCATGAATATGGTTTAGTTTATCTCCAGATAACTCAATTTGGTTACCGGGTTCTAAAGTTATATTTTTCCCCCCTTTATTTAATCCAATTATATTTCCTTTTTCTAAAATTGGATTCCAACCAAATTCCAATAAAGCTGAAAACATTTCTTTTATTTTTTTATAATCAATTCTTCTATTATTTTTATTATTAAATAAAAATTTTTCGTGCTCGATACCAATTTTAAAATCCTTTGTACTCTTTATGCCTGATTTGAAGTAATCAATAATTGTATCTTTTGTATTAATCATAAAATCTAAAATAGTTCTTTATATATGAATTTAAAGTGAAGAATATGGTTTTCTAGAAAATACTTTTTTAACCATTGGAGCAAAATCTTCTAAAGTCATGCTTTTAAAATTTGGATCAAATGAAGCTTGATCCCATCTTTCACAAAATTTTACTGCATCTTTATAATATTCATGATCTTTATATTTTTCTCTTTGATTTTTATTTTTACCTAAATGATGAGCGTAATAATACATTTGAAATTCACCATGTTTTTGAATAATCCAATGAGTTTTTTCACTTACATAAGGTTTAAGCACAGCAGCAGCATATTCTGAATGATTTAATGGCGCTAATTCATCCCCTATATCATGCAATAAAGCCGCAACAACCATTTCTTCATTGGCGTTGTCATTATAAGCTCTTGTTGCAGTTTGAAGGGAGTGTTCTAATCTCGTAATTTTATAACCCTCTAAAGTTTGAGTGAGACCTTTCATAAAATTTAAAATTCTATCAGCTGTTCCTTTTATATAATCTTGCTCATATTCATCTAACAATAAATATTCATCTTTAGTTCCATTTTTCATTTCTGTAAAATTAACAGTTTTCATTTAATTATTGGATCCCGTATTTAATAAAGATAATTGAGTAATTTTATTATCGCCAAGTTCATCAATTGGTTTAACAGGATAATCACCAGTGAAGTAGTGATCTGTTAACTGTGGGTAATTATCATTTCTTTTATTAAACCCTATAGCTCTATATAAACCATCTATAGACAAAAAATTTAAAGATTTGGCTCCTATATAATCACATATTTCTTCATTACTTTTATTAGCTGCTAATAATTCTTTTTTTGTAGGTGTATCTACACCATAAAAATCTGGAAATTTTATTTCAGGACAAGCTATGTTTACATGAACTTCTTTAGCACCTGAATCATACAGCATTTTAATTATTTTATGAGAGGTTGTACCTCTTACAAGAGAGTCATCAATAAGAATTATTTTTTTCCCTTTAATAGTTGAATGATTAGCATTTAATTTTAATTTTACTCCTAAACTTCTTATTTTTTGACTTGGTTCTATAAAGGTTCTTCCCACATAATGATTTCTAATAAGGCCTAATTCGAATTTGATACCAAGATGTTGTGCAAAGCCAATTGCAGCTGCATTCCCTGAATCTGGTACAGGTACAACTATATCAGCATCTAAGTTATTTTCTTTTGCAAGTTCAATTCCAAGATTTTTACGATGTTCGTAGGCGCTTTTACCATCCAAAATACTATCAGGTCTTGAAAAATAAATATACTCAAAGACACAAGGTCTTAATTTTTGTGGTGGAAAAGGTTTAATACTTTTTAATTCATCTTTTTCAATTAAAACAATTTCTCCATTTTCAACTTCTCTTATAAATTTTGCACCAATAATATCTAAGGCACATGTTTCTGAAGCAAGAACATAACTATTATTTAATTTTCCTATAATTAAAGGTCTAATACCATAAGGATCTCTCACTCCAATCAGAGAAGTTTGAGTTAGCATTACAAGTGCATAACCACCTTGAATTTGAAAAATTGCTTCCACGATTTTATCAATAGTTTTTTTTCTTTTAGATTTAGCAATTAGTTGAACAATAGTTTCAGTATCTGAAGTTGTGTAGAATATGGCTCCTTCTTCAACTAGCTTATTTCTTAACAAAATAGAATTAGTTAAATTTCCATTATGAGCGACACCTATACCTCCAGCATTAGTATCAGCAAAAAAGGGTTGAATATTTCTTAGAGTATTATCACCAGTGGTACTATACCTATTGTGACCAATTGCATAGTTTCCCTTTAATTTTTTTAGGACTTTTTCTTTATTAAAATTATCTCCAACTAAACCAAATCTTTTTTCAGAAAAATAATGATTGCCATCAAACGTGACTATTCCACAGCCTTCTTGCCCTCTATGTTGAAGCGCATGAAGTCCTAAAGCAGTAAGGGCTGAAGCATCTTTTGTATTACTTATTCCAAATACTCCACACTCCTCTTTTATTTTTGGATTAAAGTTCTTCAATTTTTTCTTTAGATTCTTGATATGTCTTTTCATTTGGAAATTCTTTTAATAAATAATTACTACCTTTTTCTAAATATGGAAAGATGAATGATTTATCTAAATTTATTGGCCATTTATCATGATTATAAACGATATGTATTCCCGAGAATATACAAACTGCAATAATATAAGATCTAACGAATCCGAAAAATAATCCAAATAGAGTATCTAAGTTACCTAGACCTGTATATCTTACTGCTTTACTTATTCCTTTATTCACAAGCAGAACTAAAAAAATTACAATTACAAAAATACTTATACCAAGACTAATATCTAAAATATATTCATTATCGATAATATCTTTAACATAAGGTTTTGCTTTTGGAAAAATAATTAAAGTTATAACATATGCAAATAACCATTTTGCCATTGCCAAAACACTTAAAACAAAGCCTTTGCTGTAACATTTAATTAAAGAAACAATTGTTATTATTAAATAAATTAAGTCTATAATCGATATCGAATTATAGAATTCTTTAATAATTTCCATTAAATTCTATTTACCAAAAGGTTTGACTAATAAAATTAGAGATGGCAATAAAGTAAGCACAGAAATCATGGCAAGTAACATTGCTATGCCTGTGAAAATACCAAAATAAATTGTTGGAATAAATTTAGATAAAATCAAAATTGAAAATCCAAACACAATGGTAATAGAGGTATTTAAAATTGCTTTACCAACTGTAGAATGACAGACATCTATAGTTTTATTGTAATCATTAAAATTATTAAATTCTTCTTTAAATCTATAAATATAGTGGATGCTATTATCAACCGCTATGCCAATTGTAATGGCAGCGATTGTTATTGTCATCATGTCTAAAGGTATATTTAATAATCCAATAATACCTAAAATAAAAAAAGCAGCTATAAAATTTGGAACTACTCCAATCAAAGATAATTTTATATTTTTAAATAAGATAACAAACATTCCAAATATACCAATCATAACGAGACCTAGGGTTAATATTTGAGATTTAAATAAACTTTGAAGCAGATTATTGAATAGTATTAAAACACCAGTAAGTTTATATTCATTTTCACTTAAACCTATTTTATTTTTAAGATCGTAATTTATCTTTTTAATCAAATCATTTCTTCTCAAATTTTTTTGAGAATCTATTATTCTCAAATTTATTCTAGCCTCATTATCTTTAATGGAAATATATGGATCTACTATTTCTGTTTTAATACTTTTAGGAATTTTTGAATAAAGTACTCCCATTTCCAAAGTTCCTAGTGGTTTATTGTTGTTCAGCAAAGTAGCTACATCAATAATTGAAGAAAAAGATAAAACCTTACCGATTTCAGGAAGACTATCTAAATAATTATGAACTGAAGAAATTCTATCAACTTTATCTTTTGTAAACCAATATTTTTCATCATCATTATTATTACTTTCATTACCCCAATCCTCAAATTCATCTTCCTCATCACCAATATCTTTATTTTTATTTGGAAATTTTAAAATTACCTCTAATGGAGTAGTTCCACCAAGCTTTTCATCAATTAATTTCATCCCTTTATAAATTTCTGTTTTTTCACTAAAATAATTTATAAAGCTATTCTCCACTTCAAGACGGCTGATACCAATTACGCTAAATAAAATTACAACACTTGAAACAAAATAAATAAACTTTTGATTTTTTTGACTTATGTTAGAAAAAAAAGATGTAATTTTAGATTCCTTATACTCACTTAAAGATATATTTTCTTTCGGTATAAAATTTATAAGAGTTGGAAGTAATGTAAAAGTGATTATGAATGAGGTTATCAAACCCATAGTCATCATCCATCCAAAATCAATAATTGGTTTTATTTCACTAAATATTAAAGAAAGAAAAGCAATTACTGTTGTTAATACGGTATACAAAATAGGCCAAAACATTTTACTTGTGGTTAAGATAATTATTTCAAAAATATCCTTTTCCGGGAAATTTTCTCTTAGTTGTAAGAATCTGGTACTCATATGAATATTCATTGCCATAGTTAAAATAAGCATTAGAGCAATAAAGTTTGAAGATATTACTGTTACTTTCCATCCTAGTAAGCCAAGCAATCCTGTCATTATTATTACAGAAAAAAAACAACTACTTATTGGTACTAAAACCCAAATTAACTTTCTAAAAACATACCATAAAGTCGCTACTATAAATAAAAAAACTCCCAATCCAAAAACAATAATATCACTTTTAATGAAAGTCATCATGTCATCAGCTATCATTGGTATTCCTCCTAAATGTATCTTGCCAATATCTTCATAGCTTTTAATTACATCTCTAATTTCAATAATATTTTTGTGATTTTGTTTTTTTAGTTGATCTCGATAATTTTCAATCTCTTTTTTTGATTTTTTTTTTATATTTTCTAAAGGAGTATCTTTTTTTAAGTAAACTATTATGCCACTTGTTTTGCCATCTTCACTAATTACAAAATTTCTAAAAATGGGGCTACTGATTATTTCTTTAAAACCCCTTTCCCTATTTACATCCTCATCCTTAAGAGTTTTAAATTTCTCTAAACGTTCTTGTAAAGGTACCTCTGAGTTATTTAGCAAAGGAACATCTAGCAAAGTAACAACATTGTGTACCCAGTTCAAACTTTGAATTTTGTACTTAAGACTTAGAAGGTTATTAATTGAAGTATCTGACACCATACCATCTTTTGGTGTAAAAGTTAGAATTAAAAAATCTTTAGAGCCATATCGTTTAGATATCTCTTGAAGGTACTTAAGGTCAGGATCCCCATCAATTAATAAAGTTTCTGAGGATGCATCTAGTCTAAAATCTTTTGAATAATACCCAAAACTAAATAAAGCTATTATTAACAGAATAAAAATTGACTTAGGATTTTTTAAAACAATATTTCGATAAAATTGGGCGAACATTAACCCTTTTATATTTTAATTTAGCTATTTTGAGTATCTTTAAATTTAGTAAACATTGCCTCAAACTCAAGCATTACGTTTCCAGTTGGTCCGTGTCTTTGCTTACCAATAATAATTTCAGCTAAATTTGAAACTTCATTCATTTTAGCTTGCCATTCAGCATGTTCTACAGTTGCTGGTCTAGGTTCTTTTCTCTCAAGATAATAAGCTTCTCGGTAGACAAACATTACCACATCAGCGTCTTGTTCAATTGACCCTGACTCTCTAAGATCAGATAGTTGTGGTTTTTTATCATCTCTTTGCTCTACAGCTCTTGATAATTGTGATAATGCCACGACAGGTACAGACAATTCTTTTGCGATAGCTTTTAATCCTTGGGTAATCTCAGAAATTTCTTGAACTCTTCCATCTCTATTGTTGAAAGTTCCTCTCATTAATTGAATATAGTCTACAACAATCATATCAAGTCCAAAAAGTCTTTTAATTCTTCTTGCTCGATTACTCATTGCAGCAATACTTATTGCTGGCGTTTCATCAATATAAAGGGGTAATTCAGATATATTTTTTGAGGTTTCAATAAATTGATCAAATTGTTCATCTGAAATTTTACCACGTCTTATGTCATTAGATTTAATTCGTGATTGCTCTGCTAAAATTCTTGTAGAAAGTTGTTCAGATGACATTTCTAATGAAAAAAAAGCTATGGATGATTTTTTTCCATTTGATTGTAATTTTTGGGCTGCGTTAAAAGCTATATTTGTAGCGAGTGCAGTTTTCCCCATGGATGGACGACCAGCTATGATGATTAAATCAGACTGGTGTAAGCCTCCAAGTCTATCATCTAAATCTCTAAGACCTGTTGGAACTCCAACAATCCCTTCTTCATTTTTGTAAGCTGCTGAAGCCATTTCGATTGTTTGTTTCATAGCTTCATCAAATTTAATTAGTGATGAATTGAAAGAACCTTTTTCCGCAAGATCAAATAACAATCTTTCAGAATTTTCTATAATATTTTGCCCATTTGTATCTAATTCATTTTGTTTTGCTGAATCTATTGTTTGTTCTGATATCTTTATTAATTCACGTCGTACAAACATATCGTATATAATTTTAGAATATTCAATTGCCTGTCTAGTTGGTGTTGAAAATTTTGTAATTTTAACTAGATATTCAGGTATATTTATCTCATCTTTATCTTCTTCAAAATAACTTTTTAGAGTAATTGGATTTGCTAACATACCTTTATAGATAAGGCTTTCTATAGCAGAAAAAATTTTTTGGTGCATTGGATCAAAGAAGTTTGCACTAGAAATAATTACATTGATATCATCGAAAATTTCATTAGTAACTAATATTGATCCAATTACAGATTGTTCGGCTTCTATATTATTTGGTAATTCTTTGAAATTATTTTTTATGATACTTAAATTATTTTCCATACTCTTAGAGTACTAAAAAAAAAATATTTAAGAATTTTTAAATATACTTGGGGAAAAAATTGTATAATTATTGAATAGTTTCTGCTGAAATAACTTTTATAAAAATTTTTGCATCAACTTCTGAGTGTAAAGAAATTTTTACATCGAATTTTCCTAATGATTTAATCTCTTTTACAGGCTGTATCATAGATGGCTTGATCTCAATTTTTTCAAAATCAAGAATAATTTTTGAAATTTCAGTAGGTTTCACAGATCCATATAATTCATTATTTTCAGTGCTCAATTTTTTTACAATATATTCTTTTTGATTTACTTGTTCTGCAATTTTTTTTGCATTTTGTTTTTTTTCGTTATCTTTTTTTGTTAGATCAGATTTAATTTTTTCAACTTGTGAAATATTTTGTTTTGATGCATAGAGCGCTTTTTTATTTGCTATTAAAAAATTTCTAGCAAAACCTCTTTTAACTTCAATTATTTCACCAATTGATCCAATTTTTTTTACATTTTCCAATAAAATAATTTTCATTTTTATAATAATGCTAAGTTTCTCGCTCTTTTAATTGATAATGATAATTCTCTTTGTTTTTTTTGGCTTATATTAGTAATTCTAGAAGGAAGGATCTTGCCATTTTCAGATACATATTTTTTTAAAAGTTTAATGTTTTTATAATCAATAGTAGGCGCACCTTTTATTGATAATGGGCAACTTTTCTTAAATCTATTCTTATTTGGCTGAAAAATACTTAATTTTGAGAAATTACTTTGATTTTTTTTCTTATTTCCACCTTGTTTTTTTGGCATAATTAATTTTTTGCACTTTCTTTTTTTGACGGGTCATCATTTTTTGAAAAATAATTAGTCTTTAAATCAAATTTTTTTACTTTCACCGTAAAGTATCTTAATAATTTTTTATCAATTGATTCATTTTTTTCTAGTTCATTTATTACATTGCCATTTCCTTTAATTTTAAAATGAATATAACTACCTTTTCTATTTTTTTTTATTAAATAAGAAAGATTTAACAATCCCCAATTTTCTGTTTTTACTATTTCACCTTTACTTTTCTCTACAATTTTAGAATATTTTTCAGTTAACTGTTTAATTTCACTAGGAGAAGAGTCCTGTCTTGCAATAATTGTGTGTTCGTATAAATTCATTTATGTTCTTTAATAAAAGCAGTGGATATACTATTATAAATGTTTAATTACAATAGTAAAAAATACAAAAAATTAATAGTTTTTAGATGTTTTCAGTAATATTTCCAGGTCAAGGATCTCAAATAGTTGGAATGGGAAAAGATCTTTATGATAGATACGAAATCGTAAAGAAATTATTTAAAGAAGCTGATGAAGCTCTTGGGGTAAATTTGTCAAAAATTATTTTTGAAGGACCAAAAGAAGAATTGGATCTAACAATTAACACACAACCTGCCATATTTTTGATAAGTTATTCAATTTTCAAACTAGCTAAAGAAGAATTTAATAAAGATCTAGGAAAGGCAAAATTTTTTGCAGGGCATTCTTTAGGAGAATATTCTGCTTTATCTTGTGCCAAATATTTGAAATTTTCTGATACAATTAAAATTTTAAGAGTTAGGGGAGATGCAATGCAAAATTCAGTACCACAAGGCAAGGGAGGAATGATTGCAATATTAGGCTCAAAAATTGATGTGATTGAAAAAATCTTGAAAGATAATCAAAATAAATTTAATATAGAAATCGCAAATGACAATTCCGAAGGTCAAATTGTTTTAAGTGGTAAAACAATTGATTTAGAAAATTTGACTGAAATTCTAAAAGAAAAAAGTATTAAGAACTTAAAGCTCCCAGTTAGTGCACCATTTCATTCTAAACTTATGAGTAAAGCAACTAGCATAATGAAACAAGAAATTGATCAATTAAACTTTCAAGATGGAAATAATATATTAATATCTAATGTAACAGCTAAAGAAATAGAAAATAAAGATAATTTAAAAAAATTATTGATTCAACAAATTGAAAGTCGAGTAAGATGGAGAGAAAGTGTAATTTACATGATTAGTAAAGGTATTAAGCAATTTGTTGAAATAGGACCAGGAAAAGTGTTATCTGGTTTGGTAAAAAGAATAGACCGACAAATAGAAATAAATACAATTAATGATGAGAATGATATAAAAAATTTAAAGATATGAACAATTTAAAAAATAAGAATATAATAGTGACTGGAGCAACAGGAGGTATCGGAAATTCTATCGTAGAAAAATTAGGTATGTGTGGTGCTAATATAGTTGCCTCTGGCACTAATGAAGAAAAATTAGAAAAACTCAAATCGAAATTTGATGATATTAAAATTCTGAAATTTGACATATCACTAGCAGATAAAATTGAGTCATTCATAGAGGATGCTACAAATCTTCTCGGAGGCTCACTAGATTGTATAGTAAATAATGCCGGAATAACTCAAGATAATCTTGGTATCAGGATGAATATTGAGGAATGGAAAAAAGTAATTGATGTAAATTTAACTTCTACTTTTTTAATGAGCAAATTTTCTATAAAAAAAATGTTAAAAAATAAATCAGGTAAGGTTATAAATATAACTTCAATAGTGGGACATACAGGAAATTTAGGTCAGGCAAATTATACAGCGTCTAAAGCTGGAATTGTTGCAATGTCTAAAAGTTTAGCAATAGAATATGCAAAAAAAAATATAAATATTAATTGTATTTCACCAGGTTTTATAAAAACTGCAATGACTGACAAGATTGATGAAAAATTTAAAGATATGATAATATCAAAAATACCTTCTGCAAGATTAGGGGAGCCAAAAGATATCGCCAATGCTGTTCTTTTTCTTGCTTCTGATCAGTCAGACTACATAAATGGTGAGACTTTGCATGTTAACGGAGGCATGTATATGGCTTGACAAAAAAAGTTTTTAAACTAATAAGAATTTTATAACAAAAGGATCAATATGTCAGAAGATGTTTCAAGCAAAGTAAAGAAAATAGTTGCTGATCACCTAGGTATAGATGAAGCTAAGGTAACTGAAGAGTCAAGCTTTATAGATGATTTAGGCGCAGACAGTTTAGATACAGTAGAGTTAGTAATGGCTTTTGAAGAAGAGTTCGGTTCAGAAATCTCAGATAGTGAAGCTGAAAAAATTTTAACGGTAGGTGATGCTGTTAAATTTATAGAAGGAAAAGCTAACTAACTTTTAATGCCCGCAGAAAATGATGGGGTAATGATAATTCTTTCCTCTCCTTCCGGAGCTGGTAAAACAACACTCGTAAGTTTACTTGCAAAATTAAATAATTTTGAGGTATCAATTTCTCATACAACTCGAAAACCTCGAAACTCAGAATTAAATGGTAAGCACTATTACTTTGTTGATGAGTTTGAATTTAAAAGATTAATTAAAAATGAGGAATTTTTAGAGTATGCAAAAGTTTTTAATAATTTTTATGGTACCACACGTTCACCCGTAATCGATAAGTTAAGTAATGGTAAAAATGTGTTATTCGATATTGATTGGCAGGGAGCTGATCAAATTAAGAATAAAAAACTAGATTACAGGTTAATAACTTTTTTTATTCTACCCCCTAGTAAAGAAGTTTTATTTGAAAGATTATCAACTAGAGATATGAAAGATAAATTAATTGTAGATGAGAGAATGAAACAGTTTAGCAGAGATGTTTTACATTGGATAAATTATGACTATGTTGTGATTAATGATAATCTAAATGACTGTTATTTAAGAATTAAGAATTTAATTGATGCAGAATTAAATGAAGGTTCAAAAGATTATGATAAAAATTTTATAAGACAACATGTTGAAAAATTAACAACTTAATTTTTCATATTCATATGCAATTTCATAATAGTCTGTTAGTTTTAAATTTTGAGGCCTCAAGTTTAAGTTTAAGTTTAATCTTTCCAAGATTTGTTTATCACCATTAAATAATTGATTGAAGGGTTTTTTTATCATTTTTCTTCTCTGATTAAAAAAAGTTCTAGTAATAATTTCTAAATTTTTTGAGTTTTTTAATTTTAAAAAATATTTTTTTGGTTTAAAAAAAAGGAGGGAACTTTCTACTTTTGGTTTAGGTGAAAAACTAGAAGGGCTTATATCACAAATTTTTTCTATATCTAATTTCCAGTTAGCCAATACAGTAAGTCTGCCATAACTAGATGTGTTAAATTTTGCAATTATTCTGTTAGCTACTTCTTTTTGAAACATCAAAGTTAGTGAGTCAAACCAAAAATTATCATCTTTCAAATTTATAATCCATTTACTTAAAATTTCAGTTGAAATATTGTAAGGCAAATTTCCAAATACGGTTAACTTATCTTTTGAAAGTGAATATTCATCAAATTTAAGTATATCATCGTTTATAAATGTAATTTTATTATTAAATTGTTTTTGAAGATTTAAAAATAATTTTTTATCTTTTTCGATAGCAAAAAATTTCTTCGGACTTTGTCTTAAAATACCTGATGATAAATTGCCAGTACCAGCTCCAATTTCTAAAACAATTTTATTATTTATTTTTGTTAAATTTGATATTTTATTTATAATATTTTGATCAATTAAAAAGTTTTGTCCTAAACTTTTTTTTGGTATTATTGTCACTGGGATTCGAGAAATTTTACTGCTGAAATTAAACTTTCAGGATTAGATTTATTTTTACCCATCATTTTAGAATTTGGCCCGTGATCCGGAGATATTCTTATAAAAGGGAGTCCCAAAGTAATATTTATTGCATTGAAATTATGCATAGTTTTAATAGGAGTTAAAACTTGATCATGATACATACCTACCACAACATCAAAATTTTTTATATTGTTACTCATAAAAAGACTATCTGCCGAATATGGACCAAAAATATTTGAATATTTTTTTTTTAAAGTTTTTATAGCAGGTTTAATTATATTTTTTTCCTCATTATTAGTAAAATTACTTTCACAATGCGGGTTAAGGCCAGTTATTGCAATTCTTGCATTCTTTTTGAATTTATTTTTGTAAAATTTTTTAATTAAAATTGTATTAATAATTATTTTTCTTCTTGTAATAGAAGTTGAAACTTTTTTTATAGGAATATGTGTTGTTATGGGGCTAACAGATAAATCTTTATTGTATATCAGCATAGCATAATTTTTTGTATTAGTTTTTTTTGCTAAATACTCAGTAACTCCTAAGAATTTTTTTTTTAAAAAATTTTTTTTAGAAATTGGCCCATTAATTAATCCCAAAAAAGATTTTTTTTTGATGAGGTTTAAAGCAAGCTTAAAACATTTTTTATTATAAGAATTAGAATAATCAGAAATTTTTATAAAAGGTTTCGAGAATTCAAAATCAATATTTATCAAATTAATTTTGTTATTTTTTAAATCTTTGTAAGAAAAATCTTTATTAATGATATTAAAAGGTATTTTATAATTAAGTAATTTCATTTGTTCTCTGAACAATTTATACGAAGCGATTGTTATTAGTGGGTTTTTTAATTGATATCTCTTATATAATTTAAAAAGAATTTCAGAAAAAACACTATAGGGCTCACCTGCAACGATCAAAATCGGTTTATTAGTACTCATTTATAATTATATTTTTTTTTATTTTATTAAAAAAAATTGATGAAAAATTATTTAATTGATTATTCATTTCAAAACTAATCAATCTTTCTAGTTCTACTTCATTATTATTATTTTTTTCAATAAATTTTTTATCTTCTAATTTCAAAATCATAATTCCCGAAGAAATTAGAATTGGTTTTGTAATCTCACCAATATCTAAATCTTCAAGTTGATTTTGAATTTCTTTAGAGAGTGCATTTTGATTAACCCAACCTAGTAATCCTGCATTATTTTTTGAGCCTGAAATACTAAATTTTATTACAGTTTCTTCGAATCCAATTGAATTAATTGATTTAACTATCTGATCATATTTTAAATTTATTTCTTCTTTATTTTCTAGAGGAATAATAATTTCTGAAAGAAGTAAATTTTCAATTTTTTCTTGATTGTTGGAAACTTTTTTTTTTAATTCATCTTCATCTATGAAAATTTTATCTTTGAATTTTGTATATATCATTTGATTCCACACTGCCTCTATTTCAATTTTTTTGTATACTTCATCAAATTTTAAACCATTTTTTTTGAGATAATTCTCAAATTCATTTTTTGAATTAAAATCTAAATTTTTAAAAATATTTTCAATCATCAAATCTACAGATTTATTTTTCTCATTTAGTTTATATATTTTCAAAATTTCTATCTCTTTAATTTTTTCTTTAATTAATGAATCTTTTGCATATTGAAGAACTTGTTGTTTATCAATTTCCTTTAGCGATGTATTTAAAGTAACTAAATAGTTATATTCATTCATAACATCAATATTAGTGATTATATTATTGTTCACTTTTGCTAAAATTTTAACTTCATTTGCTTTTAAATAAAATGAAAAAAAAAAGATAAAAAAAATTAAATAAAGAGATGTGTTTTTTTTTAAGTTTTTAAATGAATTCATCTTTTTAATCAAGAATACTATCTGTTTTAGTAGATCCTAGAGGTACTAGTGTAATATTAAAAAATAATTCCTCAGAAGGTTTTAAACTGCTATTTGAATAATATTCTTTATTATAAATGACTGATGCTGTTAAACAGTCATTTTTATACTCGTAAATTAAGTTATAAAATTCTGTAAGATTATCTTTTTTGTTATTTCTCGTTTTAAAAGAGAAACTATTACTGTCATTTAAGCTGTATTTAACCTCATTTTCATAAAAACTTTTATCTCCAATCAAATTATTTTCTTCATAAAAAGTAAAAGTATTTACAAAATTATTAACTTTGAAAGTATTTTTGAAATTATGCAAATTTATTTGGTTTAAATTGTTATCTAAAGAATAGTTGTATTCAAATGATAAGTTATCAATTGGATTAAAATTTATCTCTCCAACATAATCTGATTGTTTTTTACCTAAGGTGCTGGTTGTTGGTAAATTTTCATTCGCTTCGTCTCTAAATACTGTAGCCAATTTAGAGCTTAAAATTGTATTATTTTCCTCATTTTCCTTTTTATAATCTAAGCCAATTGTCAAAGATGTTCCACCCTCAACTGTTTCATTAAATCCAATTCTATTTAAACTAAATATATTGTCTGAGTTTAAAAACCTTGATTCTTCTTTTAAATTTTTAGAGTCGTTTGGACTAAACCTAAAAGACATTTTTGGAATTAACATACTATTGAACTTTTCATTTTTTTTAACAAGCGGGACGTCAACATTATAAATTAACATTGATAGTATTTCACTTTGACTTTTTTCTTTAAATTTAGTGGAGTTTTCTCCATCTGAATTAACATTTTTTATTATTGATTTAAAATTATGATTAATCCCTAATGTATTAATCATGTTTTTTCCATTTAAAATAAAATCATTTATTTGAACTGCTTCATAAATATTAGTCTCATATTTTTTTTGATTTCCACTAGACATAAATTCAAAATTATCAAAAAAACTATCCTCAAAATAATTTGATTTTGTTAAAGCATAGTTAGGATAAATAAACTCATATTTATCACTAGTTGGTTTATTCATTTTTTCATAACTCTCTAATGATATATCTAGATTTAAATTATCCCCACTACCAGAAAACTCAATTAAATTTTCTAACACTGAAGTGTCTTTTATTATTGGGCTCGTATTTTCCAAAGAATAAAGATCTATATAATTATCATTTGAAACTTTTTCTATTTTCAAATAAATATCACTATCATCAAAAAATTTATTATTAAAAAAAAATTTTGAATTTGCAAAAAAATGTGTATTCCTTCCATTTTCTGAGTCATTATCAGTTTTATTTAAGCTAAAATCTATAATATGGGACGAGTTTTTGTTTTCTTTTCTATATTCAGATTGCAATAAAAAATTATCTGTGGAAAAAAATCTAGGTTTAAAAGTAAAATCTTCATTATCAGAGATAGCTAAAAAATAAGGAATATTTACAGAAGCGCCTAATTTATTTGAATCGCTAAATGAAGGTATCAAAAAACCCGATTTTCTTTCAACAGTGGGATCGGGATGAAAAAATTTTGGAAAATAAAGCACTGGTATATTATAAATTTTTAGCCAGGCATTTTTATATTGAATTTCTTTTTTTTCTTTATTATGAATAATTTCGTTAGAAGTGATTACCCAAGGAGGGCAATTATTATTATTTGAACATGATGTGAATATCCCTTTTTTAATAACAGTTTTTTCATTTTCATAAATAATTGAATTACCTTTTAATTTAGGTTCATTATCTTTTATTCCAAAAGTATCATTTCTTAAATTTATTTTTATATCTTTTCCAATTAGAATACTTTCTTTTAACTTTACAAATCCTTTATTTATGTAATATCTATTTTTTTTATCATCTAATAGTTCAATATTTTCAGCTTTTAAAATTTCAGTTGAATTTGAAAATTTAAACGATGATACATTTAATATATTATCTAAATTGTCATTAAAACTTGATTCTTTATCTGACAAAATCATTTTTCTATCTATATAAAAAGATACATCTGAAGACTCTCCTTTTAATTTATTATCTATTTCAAATAAAGTTTTTCCAAGAGACATGAATTGCTTTTTATTTTTATAGTAAATGATTTTTTCAGAGTTTATTTTGGTTTTATTAATTAGATCTTTAACCTCAACATTTCCCTCTGCATCTATTTGGTTATTTGTTTTGTTATAAGTAATTTTATCAGCTAAGATTTCTATCTCATTGTCAATTTTAGCCTCTACATCTTTTTCACCGATAATAATATTGCCATCTTCAAAGGTAGATATTTGTATAGCTTTTAAATTTACTTCCTTTGAATATAGAAAATTATTAAATGATGTTAAAAAAAATAGAAAAAAAATTATTAACTTCATATTTATAAAATTATTTTTCATTTATTCTAATAACACCTATTATAGATGTACTCATTAATACAATAATTGGAAACCAAACAGATAAAATTAGAGGAAACCTTCCATTTTCACCTAAGAGATTTGAAAAATGGCTCAAATAGTATACCACCACAGAGAAAAATATTCCGTAGAATAAATTAAGTAATAAGTTTTTTTTAAATTTATTATAGATCATAATAATACTTCCAATAATTGTCATAATTACCAGTAATATTGGAAGAGAATAAAATTTATGTTTTTGTATCTCTATATCATCAATTGAATATCCAATTGAGATATAATCTTTTTGTAATTTAAGTAATTCGAAGTAAGTGAGTGAGGATAAGTCTGAAAAAAGGTTATTTACTTTTTCTAAGTCAAAATTACTATTTATCGTAAGATTTTCATGTTTATTTGAAAAATTATTTATATCCGTGGTAATAACGTTGGAAAGTTTCCAAGTTTTATCTTTAATGTTTACTCTTTCTGCAATTATATTTTCTTTTATATTAAAATTTTTATCAAGTTTGGTTATTGATGAATTTATCAAAAATTCATCAATAATTTTATCTGCATTAATTATGATTATTTCCTCATCAAATGAATCTTTTATCCAAATTCCATTTTTTGTAATTACAGCAAGATATTTATTATCTTCTGCGTAATTATTTTTTATTTTCAGATATTCATTTTTAAGAATTGATGAAAAATTATAAAAAACTGTAATAATAAACAAACCAAATATAAATGTAGTTGTAATTAAAATTTTTAATAAAGAAAAGTTATTCATTCCAAAAATTCTTAAAGTATCAATTTCTCGATTTTCATAAATATCAATAAAGAAAAATTGTGTAGAGATTAAAAAAATAAATGGAAACATCTCATATAGTAAAGACGGAGCATTTAAAAAAGTTAAGATAATTGGTGTTATCCATGTTGTTTCACTTTCTTTTAAAAAATTTGACTCCTCTATTAAATTTATTATTAAAACTAAAATAAAAAATATAAAAGATAAAAGTAAAATTTTTTTTGTAAATTTTTTAAATAGATATTTTAAATGAGTGCTAAACAATTTTTATTTTCTCCTTAAATTTTTATTATTAAAAAAAATATATAGGTAAATCATCAAAAAAATAGAAGTTGGTATTAGAAAATAAATAATTATATTATTTATGCCTAAACCTGAAAATCTCAAGGTAATTTCTGAAATAATTATAAAAGTAATTCCAAGAGAAAAATTTAAAAAATTTTTTATTTTATAAGATTTCTCATCTTTACCGGTCATAACTATCAAGCAAGATGTCATACCAATTAGAATTATAAATAACGGAGAAAAAAATCTTTTTAAAAACTCCTCTGAAATAGCTCCCGAAATTTCTAAATTACATCCTAAAAAAAATTTTTTATCTTTGTTATAAGTTTTATTATTTTGTTTAAATTGATTTATTGTATTTAAGCATCTGAATAAATTTATGGAACTCATTTCCTGAGTTTTTGGGTGAGTGATAGTTTTAGTGTTAAATTTGCTTAAATCTAAATTAAATTTTGAAAAATTAATTATTCCTTGTTTATTATTTTCTGTGTTAATAATTTTTCCTTTATATAAAATAATTTTTTTTTCAAAATTTTCAAATCCAATTATTTCTCCACTCTCAGCAACAATTATTTGTGACTGATCTTTATTTATTTTTTCCTTAATAAGAATATTTTTTAGTGAATTATTATTTTTTTTTTCTACAAAAATTGTCAAATTCTCAACTGTATCTATAAATTTTCTTTCTTTAATAATTGACGTAAATAAATCCACATTTGAAGATCTAAAGAAAGATCTTCCTTTATCAAGAGTAAAAGGAACAATCGTAGATGTAAGAAAAAGTTGAAAAATAAAAAATAGAATTGAAATTTTGATAATATTATTTACAAAATTTAATTTTGTAATTCCATTAATCCAATAGATAATAAGCTCATTGTTAAGCTCGTATTTTATTATAACATAAAACACTGATATCATAAATATGAAGGGCAAAATTTTACTAATTATTTTTGGTAGAGAATATAAGGTATATAGAAAATAAACTTTTAAACTGTGTCCGTCTTCAGAGATTAAATCTAGGTAATTAACTGCTTGAATAATCCACACAATAATTGATACACAGCTGATACTTATTAAAAAAAATAAGGTGATATCTTTTGTTATTTTTTTAAAAATTAATTTTTTCATTGAAATCTCGAAAAATACTACCTATATACATTCAACTACAAGTTTATAGCTAAATACAACCTAAAGTACATATTTTTTTTAATGGCGATAAAAGTAAATATAAAAAAAAACATTCCGAATAAACTAATAAAAAACTATGTTTTTTTTACTGATGGAGATTTTAAAATTAATGGTTTAAAGAATCTCAATTTAGGTAAAGATTCAGAATTAATTAAATCAACAATAAAATCGTTGAATTTGAGCAAAAAAAATTTTTTACATTTCAATTTAAACCCTAATTTAAAGATAACGCTTGTTAAGATTATTAATTCTAAAGTTTCAATCGATAATGAAAAAATTGGAGCGAAATTTTATGATTTTATTAAATCAAATTCTATTTTTTTGCTAACTTTTGATTTAATAAACATTACACAAACACAAGGAAAAAACAAAATTTTTTTTGACGAATTTCTTCATGGTGTAAATTTAAAATCATATGTTTTTGAAAAATATAAAACAAAAAAAGATAACAGTATTTATAAAATAGATATTTTAGCAAAAAAACCTTTCAAATTATATCAAGATAAAAAATTTACCTCAATACTTGAAGGTATAAAGTTTACAAAAGATCTTGTATCTGAGCCTGGTAATATTCTTCATCCAGATGAATACACAAAAAGATTAAAGCAGTTGACTAAATTTGGTTTGAAAGTTGTAGTTTATGATGAAAAAAAATTAAGAAGACTAAAAATGAATGCTTTATTAGGAGTTGGTCAAGGAAGTGTAAGAGGTTCTTATTTGGTAACTTTGGAGTGGAATGGCTTAAAAAAAAATAAAAAACCAATAGCATTTGTAGGAAAAGGGGTATGTTTCGATACTGGTGGGATTTCTTTAAAACCTGCAAAATTTATGGAAGATATGACTTACGATATGGCTGGTTCTGCAGTAGTGGTCGGGTTAATGAAAAATCTTGCACTAAGAAAAGCAAAAGTAAATGCAGTAGGTGTAGTTGGTCTTGTAGAAAATATGCCAGGAGGAAATGCACAACGTCCTGGAGACATAGTAAAATCTTTAAGCGGAAAAACAATTGAGGTTTTAAATACAGATGCTGAGGGAAGGTTAGTTTTAGCAGACGCTTTAAGTTTTACAGAAAAGAAATTTAAACCTCAATTTATCATTGATTTAGCTACTCTGACTGGTGCAATAATTGTTGCATTAGGCTCTGAGTATGCTGGACTTTTTTCGAACAATGACAGACTTTCTAAACAAATTTTTGATTGTGGTGAAAAAGTTGATGAAAAAGTTTGGAGAATGCCACTACACAAAAATTATGACAAACTTATAAATTCAAAAAATGCTGATATGCAAAATATTAATTATGTTGGAGGGGCCGGATCTACAACAGCTGCACAATTTTTACAAAGATTTATTTTAAATAAAACGCCATGGGCCCATCTAGATATAGCTGGAATGGCTTTTTCAAAATACGGAGGTGCTTTGAATTCAGGTGGTGCTACTGGTTTTGGAGTAAGATTGTTAAATAAACTGATAGAGGATCATTATGAGTAATTTAGAGCAAACATTGTCAATAATAAAACCAGATGCTGTAGAAAGAAATCTTGATGATGAAATTAAAGAAATATTCAAAAGTAAGGATTTTATAATATTGAAAGAAAAAAAAATACAAATTGAAAAATCAGAGGCAGAAAAATTTTACAAAGTTCATGAAACAAAACCATTTTATAATGATTTATGCACATATCTTTCATCTGGACCAATTGTAGTTATGGTGCTCGAAAAAGAGAATGCTGTATTAGCTAATAGAAAATTAATGGGAGCAACAAACCCAAAAGATGCAGAAGATGGAACTATTAGAAAAAAATATGGAATTTCAATAGATAAAAATTCTGTTCATGGATCTGATAGCGTTGAGAATGCTAAAATTGAAATAGATTTTTTTTTTAAAGATTAAAGAGTTTTAATACTGCCTTAGGATACAATTTATGTTCTTCCTTAAGAATTCTTGCAGCAAGTGATTTGGGCGTGTCTTTTTTATATATCTTGATTTTCGACTGTAAAATTATTTTTCCAGAGTCTAGCTTGGAATTAACTAAATGTACTGTACAGCCAGAGTATTTTTCATTATTTTGTAAAACTCTTTGATGTGTATTTAATCCTTTGTATTTTGGAAGTAAAGAGGGATGAATATTCAATATTTTCCCTTTAAATTTTTTAACAAAATTTTTTGATAAAATTTTCATGAAACCCGCCAAACAGATTAATTGAATATTATTTTTTTTCAATTGAACTAATAATTTTTTTTCAGCTAAATTTTTTTTTTTAAAATTAAATACTTTTTTCTTTATTTTAAAAATATTTCCGTATTTTAAACCTTTCGCCTTAGAGTTATCAGAAATGATTAATTTAGTATAAATTGGATATTTTCTTCTTTTGAAAAATTTGATTAAAGATTTCAAGTTACTTCCAGTTCCTGAAATAAATACAGCAGTATTTATATTATTAAAACCAGTTAATCGAACCATTTAATTTGATTTTGTTCCTGCCTGGTAAAATTTTACCAATTACATATGGTTTATAGTCGTTTGAAAAGTATTTTGTAATCTTATTTAAATTTTTAGGATTAATTACAAGACAAAATCCAACTCCACAATTAAATGTTTTCAGCATTTCATTATTTGAGATGCCATTTTTTTTTAGCCATCTAAATATTTCTTTTGTTTTTATCTTATTTAAATCAATATTAGCAAATAAGTTATTTGGTATAATTCTTTTTAGATTATCTGATAATCCACCCCCAGTAATATTTGCACAACCATTAATCAAATTTTTATCTAACAACTTAAGTATTTCTTTTACATAAATTTTTGTTGGTTTCAAAAGTTCAGATTTTAAAAATTTACTTTTTTTAATATCAATTTTTTTATCATTTATTAAATATCTAATAAGTGAATAACCATTTGAATGAAGTCCACTAGAGGGAATTGCCAATATAAGGTTGTTTTTTTTTATTTTATTTTTATTTAAGATTTTATTTTTACTAACTACTCCAACTGCAAATCCAGCTATATCAAATTTATCCTTTTCATATGTGCCAGGCATTTCAGCTGTTTCACCACCAACAAGTTCACAATTAGATTGCTCACATCCTTTTATTATTCCTTTGATAATTGACTTAAGTTTTTTAAAATTAATTTTGTTAATTGATATATAATCCAAAAACAATAAAGGTTTTGCACCTTGCACTATTAAATCATTTACACTCATCGCAACTAAATCTATACCAATCGTATTAAATTTCTTTAAAAAATTTGCAATTTCAATTTTGGTGCCAACACCATCAGTGCAAGCAACAATTTTAGGATTTTTTATATTTTTAGGAATGTTAGTAATTGAGCCAAAACCACCAATATTTGAAAACTTTTTTTTGCCTTTTTTTTTTGATGAAAGTAACGAAATGAAATTAATAAAATTATCAGCAGCATTGATATTAACGCCACTTTTTTTATATGTAAATTTTTTTTTATTCATTAATATAAGGTATGAAAACTTATCATAAAATTAATTATACAAAATTCTTATATATTTTTTTTGTAATTCTATCTTTAAATATATTTTTTTTTTCCACAGTTAAATCAGAGAGTAAAGCTTTCCAAATAGACGATATTGAAATATCAAGACCATTTGAAATTAACTTTAATAAAAATGATGTTATTGATGAAGGTTTTAGAAAAGCATATTACGAATTAATTACTCTAATTGTAAAATCTTCAGATCAAAAAAAAATCAAAAAAATACAGCTAAATGAAATTAAAGGAATGATTGAGTCTTTTACAATTAAAGAAGAAAAATTCATTGATGAAACGTATTCTGTTAATTTAGGAGTTATATTTAATAAAAAAAAAATTTTTAATTATTTAGAAAACAAGAATGTGTTTCCTTCAATTCCTAAAAAAAAAACATTCCTATTTTTACCAATTATAATTGATGAAAGTGAAAAAGATTTATTAATATTCTATAATAATCAAATATTCGATCAATGGAATAAAAATCCAAAAAAATCACATTTATTAAATTATATTTTACCAACAGAGGATCTTGAGGAATTAAATTTATTAAAATCAAAGTTTGATAATATTGAGAAATATGATTTTAAAGAAATAACAAAAAAATATGATCTAAAAGATTCTATAATTGCTTTAATATTTAAAAATCAAAATGAATTAAGGATTTTATCCAAAATAAATTTAAATGAAAATACAGTTATAAGAAACCAAACGTATGAAAACATTAATTTTAAAAATCAGAAAAAATTAGATCAATTGATTGAAGATCTAAAATTAATTTATGAAGATTATTGGAAAAAAGAAAATTTAATTAACACATCTATAAAATTAACTTTAAATATTAAGGCAAACAATTTAGAAAATAAAAAAATATCAGCTTTTGAAAAAATTTTAAATGAAACAGATTTAATTTATGATTTTTTTATCTTTAAATTTGATAAAGATTATACCTATTATCAAATTATTTTTAATGGAACTCCGAATGTTTTTTTACAAAATATGAGCGATAGAAATTATAATTTTGATACTCAAAATAGTATATGGATTCTCAAATGAGGGATATTGATCAAAAAATTTTTAATTTTAGTAATGATAAAAATTTTAGAGAAGAAGATTTTTATTTATCTAGTAGTAATAGACATATTTATAAAATGTTAGACAATTGGCCTCAATGGGAAAAAAATTTTTTAAATATTGTGGGAGAAACTTTTTCAGGAAAAACTCATTTAATTAATATTTTTTTAAAAAAATTTAATGGTATAAAATTTGAATCTAATTTAATTGATAACAATCATTTGAATGAAATAAAATTTCATCAAAATATCATTTTAGAAAATTTAGATAATAATGTAAATGAGAAATTAATATACACTTTATTAAATATTGTTGAACAAGAAAATAAATATTTAATAGTTACTTCAAGAAAATCAGTTACTGATATTCAGTTTGTTTTAAATGATCTAAAATCAAGAACAAAGAATTTTATTATTCAAAATATTGAAAAGCCTGATGATGAGTTGATATTTGCATTGTTACTCAAAAGTCTATCAGATAGACAAATTTTAATAGAAAAAAAATTTATTAATTATATTGTAAAAAGAGTTGATAGATCTTATAGCAAAATATTTGATTTAATATATAAAATTGACAAAATTAGTTTGAATAAAAAAAAATCAATAGATTTTAATATTATAAAAGAAGTTTTAGGAGAATAATTGAACAAATATCGAAGTCACAACTGTAACGAATTGAGAAAAAAAGATATCGGAAAAAAAATTTCTCTAGCTGGATGGATAAATAAAAAACGTGATCATGGAAATCTTTTGTTCATTGATATAAGAGATAATTATGGAATTACTCAGTGCATTATAGACAAGGCAAATAAAAATTTTAGTTTATTAGAAAAGACACAACTTGAAACAGTTATTAAAGTAGATGGAAAAGTTCTTGATAGAACTAAAGATACTATAAACACTGATATTGATACTGGAGAAATAGAGGTTTCAATTGAGAGTTTTGAGGTTTTAGGAACTTGCAATGAATTACCAATGCCAGTTTTTAGTGATCAAGAATATTCTGAAGAAATAAGATTAAAATATAGATTTTTAGATTTAAGAAGAAAAAAAATTCATGAAAATATAATTTTGAGATCAAAAGTAATCTCGTTCATAAGAAATGAAATGAATAGACTTGGTTTTTTAGAATTTCAAACACCAATTTTAACTTCATCAAGCCCCGAAGGTGCTAGAGATTTTCTTGTACCTAGTAGATTGAATCCTGGAAAATTTTATGCCTTACCACAAGCTCCTCAACAATTTAAACAACTTATAATGGTTTCAGGTTTTGATAAATATTTTCAAATTGCTCCATGTTTTAGAGATGAGGATGCTAGAGCTGATAGAAGTCCTGGTGAATTTTATCAGTTAGATTTAGAAATGTCGTTTGTTGAACAAGAAGATGTTTTTAAAGTTGTTGAAACATTATTAGTTAATACTTTTGAAAGGTTTTCAAATAAGAAATTAATGTTTAATGAGTTTCCAAAAATTACATATTCAGATGCAATTTTAAAATATGGAACTGACAAACCAGATTTGAGAAATCCATTAGTAATCAGCGATATTACAGAAATTTTTGATAGAGATGATGTTTCATTTGAAATTTTTAAAAAACTAGTAAAATCTGGATCTAAAGTAAGATGTATTGTTACCAAGAATACAAAAGATAAGCCAAGAAGTTTCTTTGATAATATTGACAGATGGGCAAAAGAACAGGGGGCTTCGGGATTAGCTTACTTTACCATAGAAAAGGATAAAGTTATTTCTGCTAGAGGACCTGTGGGTAAATTTTTTTCAAATGATGCTTTAGAAGAGATTATGAATATTACAAAAGCAGAAATAGGGGATAGTATATTTTTAGCGTGTAATAAAGAAAGTGAAGTCCAGAAAATTACCTCACAAGCAAGAGATAAAATTGCCCAAGATTTAAATTTGATAGATGAAAACACTTTTGCTTTTTGTTGGATAGTTGATTATCCAATGTTCGAAAAAGATGAAGTAACAAAAAAAATAAAGTTTAGTCACAACCCATTTTCTATGCCTCAAGGATCTATTAAAGATATAAATTTTGATAAGCCATTAGATATACTCGCATATCAATATGATATTGTTTGTAATGGAATTGAACTATCTTCAGGAGCAATAAGAAATCACATGCCTGAATTAATGTATAAACTTTTTTCAATTGCTGGTTATGATAAAAAACAAGTTGATGAAAAATTTAGTGGTATGATAAATGCACTTAGTTATGGAGCCCCACCTCATGGGGGAATAGCTCCTGGTATAGATAGAATAGTTATGCTTTTAGCAAATGAAAAAAATATAAGAGAAGTAACAATGTTCCCTATGAATCAAAATGCTCAAGATTTAATGATGAAGGCTCCATCAGAAGTGAATCAAAATCAGTTAGATGAATTGAAATTAATTATAAAGGAGAAAAAATAAATTATTTTTTTCCTTTGAGACTTATTTTTACATCAGATAAATCAACTAAATTTTTTTTATAATTATTTCTTACAAAACCCTTGCTAGTTATATCTTTTACTATCTTTAATAAATGATTTTGTCCTTCAGCATTTTGCTCATCTAGGCTTGGACCATCATTCGAAAATATAGCTGGTGTGTGTGCTAAATCTTCTCTGTTTAAATAAGAAATAGCCAATTCTCTGAAAATATAGTCCAATATTGATGACGCGCTTAAGATTCTGTCATTACCATGAACTTTTCCTGATGGTTCAAATTTAGTCCCGATAAATGCATTTACAAACTCATCCAAAGGCACACCGTATTGAAGACCTAATGAAACAGAGATCGCAAAATTATTCATCAGTGCTTTTACTAGCTCACCTTCTTTACTCGTATCAATAAATATTTCACCAATCTTTCCATCTTCATACTCACCCGTATGTAAATAAACTTTATGATCCCCAATAGTAGCTTTTTGTATATAGCCTTTTCGTCTATCAGGCATTCCAAATCTTTTACTATTTTTTTCTGTTGAATGATTATTTGATTTAATAATATTTTCTAAATTTGCTGGTTTAGTTTGTTTATTATCTTTAAACGAGTTAATATTATTATTTTCTATTATTTTATTGTTATTTGGGTCTAGGTTTTTAGTTTTTCTATTATCTAGCTTAACATCAATTACTTCAAATTTTCCATCATCTCTTTTCTCAAGATTTTTTAGTTCCTTTTCGTTAATATCGTCTAAATAATGATTTACTTTAAAAGTACACGTATAATAAGTTTCAACTAGATATTTTGCCATTTCACCCCAACTTTTAAAAATTAATTTGATAAATGAATCAATTTATTTATATACAAATTCAAATTTTAGTCTAATTTTAATTATACAATTTTGAATTGAAATCATAATTTTTATATGTTGACAATTTTTAAAAAAATTTTTATTTGGTGGAATCAAGACACCTTTGGCACAAGATTGAATACAATTTTTTTTGGAAAATTTGTTGGAAAGGACTCTTTTGGTAATAAATACTATGAAAGCAAAAAGGGAAAAAGATGGGTGATTTATTCCGGAGAAATTGATGCATCAAAAATTCCAGTAGAATGGTATTCTTGGTTACATTTTACACCAAACAAAATAGAAAAAAAACATATTTTTGATAAATATAACTGGCAAAAACCTCATAAACCAAATTTAACAGGAACAGATTCTGCTTACTATCCTAATAAAAATAAAAATGCTATTAAAAAAAAATATAAAAGTTGGAAAGATTAATTTTAATTTATTTTTATTTTGTTTAATCTTTATATTTTTAATGTTTCAGAATTTTATTTTAGCGGCAAATTTAGAGGGCACTTATACTGACATAAAAGTTTTAGATAAAATAAGTTCAAAAAATACATTAATAAATCTTAAAAATGGTGATGAGATTAAACACAAAGACTTATTAATAAAAAGTATGAAATGTAAAAATTCTGAATTTGATGACGATCCTGAAATAACTGCATATTTACAAGTCAAAGATTTAACAAACAAAAATAGAGATGATGTATTTGTCTTTAATGGATGGATGTTTTCATCAAGTCCATCAATTGCACCTTTTGACCATCCTGTCTATGATATTTGGCTTATTGGCTGTTACTAAATAATTTTTTCGTTATCAAGCCAACTTACGTTAAAATCTGAATTAATAAATTTTTTATGATTTAATAGCTTTTTATGAAGTGGGATTGTAGTTGTTATACCTTCTATAACGAATTCATCTAATGATCTATTCATTCTCTGAATAGCCTCCACTCTATTTCTTCCGTGACATATTAATTTACAAACCATGCTGTCGTAATAAGGTGTAACTTTATAACCTTGAAATATTGCTCCATCTACCCTTGTCCTAAATCCAGATGGTTGATGACACATACCAATAGTTCCAGGAGAAGGCTGAAAGTTTTTACTTGGATCTTCCGCATTTATTCTACATTCAATTGCATGACCTCTTGGATTAATATCAGATTGTTTTAAAGCAGTTTCTCCTGAAAAAGCTATCCATATCTGCTCTTTTATTATGTCAATACCAGTAACCATTTCGGTAACAGGATGTTCAACTTGAACTCTTGTATTCATTTCTAAAAAATAAAATTTTCCATCTTCATAAATAAATTCTACAGTTCCAGCTCCTTGATATCTAATTTTATCAACCATTTTTACGGTTTTATCAAAAAGATCTTTTCTAATCTCATCATTAAGGACTGGACTTGGAGTTTCTTCAATTAATTTTTGATGTCTTCTTTGAACAGAACAATCTCTTTCATGTAAATGAACAGTTCTATTTTTTCCAGCTAAAATTTGAACTTCAATATGTCTTGGATTTTGAAAAAATTTTTCTATATAAACTTCATCGTTACCAAAATATTTTTTAGCTTCAGATTTAGCAGTAAAAAAAAGTGTTTCAAATTCTTCCTCTTTATTAACAATTTTCATCCCTTTACCACCCCCACCACCTGACGCTTTTATTAAAATTGGGAAACCAATTTCTTTACATAGAATTTTTGCTTCTTTAACATCTTTTACACCACCCTCAGATCCCTCAATTACAGGCAAACCATTTTCCTTTGCTATTTTTTTTGCCTGGATTTTATCACCCATCATTTCAATATGTTTAGAAGATGCTCCAATAAATTTGATTTTATTTTCCTCTAAGATTTTAGCAAAGTTTGCATTCTCAGATAAAAAACCATAACCGGGATGAACTGCTTCGGCATTGGTTAAATCTATGGCTGATAATAAGGCTGGAATGTTCAAATAACTGTTTGCTGGTTGGTGAGATCCTATACACACACTCTCATCCGCTAATTTAACATGCATACTATCTCTATCGACATCTGAATGAACTGCTACAGTTGAAATTCCCCATTCTTTACAAGCTCTAATTACCCTAACTGCAATTTCCCCACGGTTTGCAATTAAAATTTTTTTAAACATTATTCTAGAGTAATTAGGACCTGTCCAAATTCAACTGGTTGTCCATCAGATACAAGTATTTCTTTTACAATACCATCAGTGGTTGATGGTACATGATTCATTGTTTTCATTGCCTCAACTATCATTATTGTATCACCTTTTTTAATTTTTTTTCCTACTTCAATAAATTTTTTTGCACCAGGTTCTGGAGCATGATAAGCAGTTCCTATTATGGGTGAGGTAACCTCAATTCCCAAATTACTTTTTATTGACTCTGAGGCAGTTTTTGCACTCGGAGCTTTGTTATCAATTGTAGGTACAGTTTGATTATTTATAGAAACATTATTTTTAGAAACTTTTATCTTTGTATCTTTTTCAGTGTACTCCAACTCAGTAAGTTTGAATTCATCTAGATAGTCACTTAATTCTTTGATGATTTTTTTATCGATTTTCATTTACTTAAAAGCTTTTGCATAGAAATTATGGCTAAAATATAACCATTAGCACCTAATCCAAAAATACCCCCAGTAACTATATCACTTATTAAAGATTTTTGTCTAAATTCCTCTCTTTTATATATATTTGATATATGGAGTTCTATTATAGGTTTTTTAAAAATATCTAAAGCATCTCTAATTGCAATGGATGTATGAGTAAAGGCTGCAGCATTAATAATCATCCCATCAAATTTTTGTCTAGATTCTTGGATTATATTAACTAATTCACCTTCAATATTTGATTGAGCAAATTCAATATCTAAATTTAATTCATCAGATTTTTTTATACACATTTCTTTTAAATTATTATAAGTCAAAGATCCATATTGTGATTGTTCTCTTTCACCTAATAGATTAAGATTTGGACCATTAATTATAATAATTTTATTATTCATTCAGCTTTTATATACGATGAAAAAAATAAAAAAAATAAAAATTAAAGTAAATGGCAAACTAAAGGTAATTAAAGAGGGCTATAATTTATTAAATCTTATTAATAATCTAAAAATACCTATAAAAAAAGTAGCAATTGAATTAAATAAAGAAATAGTAGATAAAAAAAAGTTAAATATAATTAAACTTAAAACTAATGATAAAATAGAAATAGTTCATTTTATTGGAGGTGGTTAATTCTGAGAAAAGATAAATTAATAATTGCAAATAAAAAATTTTATTCAAGATTAATTGTAGGTACAGGCAAATATAAGAATATGTCAGAATGTGCAAAAGCAATAAAATTGTCAGGAGCTGATATAGTTACAGTTGCAGTAAGAAGAGTAAATATAAGTGATAAAAAAAAACCAATATTGATGGATTATATTGATCCAAAAAAAGTTACTTATTTACCAAATACAGCAGGATGTTTTAATTCAGATGAAGCATTAAGAACTTTAAGATTAGCAAGAGAAATAGGTGGATGGAAATTGGTAAAACTTGAAGTTCTTGGAGATAAAAAAAATTTATTTCCTGAAATGATAGAAACACTAAAATCAACAGAGGTTTTGGCAAAAGAAGGTTTTAAAGTAATGGTATATTGTAATGATGATCCATTGATGGCAAAAAGATTAGAAAATTCTGGGGCTTGTGCAATAATGCCTTTAGCTGCGCCAATCGGGTCCGGTTTAGGTATTCAAAATAAGGTAAATGTAAAAATTATAAGAAATCAAACAAAATTACCTCTAATCATTGATGCAGGATTGGGTCAAGCTTCAGATGCTGTAATCGCAATGGAACTTGGATGTGATGGTGTTCTAGTTAATACTGCAATTGCAAAAGCAAAAAAACCTTTTGAAATGGCCTTAGCTTTTAAAAATGCTGTAATAGCTGGAAGAAAATCTTATCTATCAGGCCGAATTGAAAAAAGAATATTAGGATCTCCCTCATCACCTAGTGAAGGAATTATTTAACTTTTTTATAAAATTTTTTTTTTTTATAAGAATTTTTTTTAAATTTCTTTTTATTTTTTAATTCAATTATATTTCCCTCTCTTTTTTGTTGTTCTAAATTTTTTAATTTTTCAAAATGTTCAACCAATTCTAAAGTTTTTTTTGATTTATTCTTAATATCAATAATATATTCAGGTATTATGAGATTATTATCTGTAATAATATCAATTTTAGTTTTATTTTTTTTTTCAAAATAAGATAAATCATCAATAAAATTATCTTTTAAAAAATCTGAAATTTTTCGACAAACTTTTATTTCAACAAATTTTGCTTTATTTATAACTGATTTTAATTCAACTAATTTAAGTAATTTTAAAGCAAATGATTCATCAGTGAGATTTATTTTCCACTTAACTGCACTTTCTCTGAGTCTTTGTCTAGACATTTCTAATAAACCAAAGTTACTAATTCTTCCAATTTGAATTCTAGCTCTATCCGATCTGCATTTTTCTTTTAGTCTTCTTTCAACTAATCGTCTATTGCCATAACTAAGCATATCAATAAAATCTATAATTATAAGACCTGACAGATCACGTATTTTAATTTGTCTAGCGATTTCGTCTGCTGCCTCAAGATTTGTATCTAAAGCAGTATTTTCTACATTTCTTTGTTTAATTGAACTTCCGGAGTTAATATCGATAGAAACTAAGGCCTCTGTGGGGTTTATAACCAAATAACCACCTGAATTTAATTTAATCTCAGTTTCAAAAATTTGATTTAATTTTTGTTCTATATCATTTTCTATAAATAATGGAACTTTACCTCTATATTTCTTAATTTTTTTTACATGTGAAGGCATCATCATTTTCATAAAGTTTTGAGCTTTTTTATAACCTTCATTACCTTCAACAATTACATTTTTTGTATTTTCATCATACATATCTCTTAAAGTTCTTTTTATAATTTCGCTTTCTTGGTGAATTAAACTTGGTGCTATAGAATTAATTGCGTTATCTTTAATTTGATTCCATGTATTAATTAAAGTTTCTAAATCATGATTAATTTCATTTTTAGTTTTATTACATCCTGCTGTCCTCACAATTAATCCCATCTCTTTTGGAATTTCAATCTCATTTAAAATAGTCCTTATTTTTTTTCTATCTGCTGGATTAAATATTTTTCGTGATATACCTCCTCCCTTTGGAGTATTAGGCATCAATACAATGTATTTTCCAGCTATAGAGATAAAAGTACTTAGGGCAGCACCTTTTTGGCCACGTTCATCTTTTAAAACCTGAACTAAAATTACTTGATTAGGTTTAATTACTTCTTGAATTTTATATCTTTTAAATTTGAATTTTTTCTCTTTCTTTTTTTCTTTTTCATCATCTAAATTTTCTTTTAAATCAACATCAACTTTTTCAATTGGATCATCTACTTCTAATTTTCCATCTGCAAGATTTTCATTTTCTTTTGCCTCAACTTCTTTTGATAGTTCCTCTCTAGCTTTTTCTTCTTCTTGTTTTATAACTTCAAGATCGCTTTTAGGTATTTGATAATAATCCGATTGAATATCATTAAAAGATAAAAAACCATGTTTTTCCCTTCCAAAATCTACAAAAGCAGCTTGTAAAGAGGGTTCAATTCTACTTACTTTTCCTAAGTAAATATTATTCTTTATTAAGTTGTTTTTTAAGCCTTCGTACTCGTAATCTTCAATATGGTTACCTGATTTAAGTACAACTCTAGTTTCGTTTGGATGCGAAGCATCAATAAATAACTCTTTTTCCATAAATTAATATTTTGTTGTTTCATGTTAAATTATTAAAATTAAAATTTTGTTCATAACTGTGCCTTATCTTTAACAAATTCCGATATATAATGGAATCAAAATGAGCAAGTTTATAAAAAATTTATTTATTGTTTTTACTAGCTTTTCATTAATACTGACTTTGATAATATTAGTCATTTTATGGAATTTTTCTAATAATATTCCGGATTACAAGTTTTTAAAGAACTATAAACCGCCTGTTTCAAGTAAAGTTTATTCAGGAAATGGGGAATTAGTTGCAGATTTTTCTAAAGAAAAAAGGATTTTTGTTCCATACAGCTCGATACCAAAAAATGTAATAAATGCATTTTTGTCCGCAGAAGATAAAAACTTTTTTTCTCATCCAGGAGTTGATGCAAAAGGAGTCTTAAGAGCAGTTATAAATAATATAAAAAATATATTGAGCTCAAGAAGATTAGAAGGCGCATCAACAATTACCCAACAAGTTGCAAAAAACTTTTTATTAACAAATGAAGTAAGTTTGAATCGAAAAATTAAAGAGGCAATTCTTGCTTTTAGGATTGAAAGAGCTTTAACAAAGGAGAGAATACTTGAATTATATCTTAACCAAATTTATCTCGGAAGTGGAGCTTATGGAGTCGCAGCTGCAAGTTTAGAATATTTTGATAAATCAATTAAAGATTTAAACAACGCTGAAGCAGCTTTATTGGCTGCTTTACCAAAAGCACCAAGTAGATATAACCCTTATAAAGACATTAAATTAGCGGAATTTAGAAGAAATTTAGTTTTAAAAAATCTATTAGAAAATAATTTTATCAAAAAAAAAGAATATGAAAAATTAATTAAGGAAAAAATTAAAGTTAAAAAATCAAAAAAAATATTTCAAGAGGACTCTCAGTATTATATTGAAGATGTTAGAAAAAATATAGTAGATAAACTTACATACGAAAAGGTTTATAAACAAGGGTTTAATATAAATACACCAATAAATTTAAAATTACAAAAAATAGCAACAGACTCTTTAAGAGACGGATTAATAGAATATGACAAAAGAAAAGGGTGGCGAGGTCCTTTGGCAAATAAAAATTTGAATAATAATTGGTCTCAAAATCTTGAAAAATACAAACTAGAAAACTCTATAAATTGGAAAATTGCAATAATTAAAAAATTAAATAAATTTTCTGCAGAAATTCAAACTTCAGATGGTACAGATGGCTTGATCGAATACAGTGACATTTCATGGACTAAAAAAGAGTTCAATGAGTTATTTGAAGAAGGGGATATAATTTATGTGGAGAAGATTGTAGATAATAAATTTAGTTTAAAACAACTTCCAAAAATCAATGGTGGAATAGTGGTAATGGACCCATATACAGGAAGAGTTTTGGCATTATGTGGTGGATTTAGTTTTAAAAATAGTGAGTTTAATAGAGCAACTCAAGCATTAAGACAGCCAGGCTCAGCCTTTAAACCCTTTGTTTATGCTTTTGCTTTAGAAAATAATTATACTCCATCTTCATTAATTTTAGATGCACCATTAGTTTTAGAACAAGGTTCTGATTTAAAAATGTGGAAACCAGAAAATTATGGTAAAAAGTTTTATGGTCCATCAACTTTAAGGACTGGTCTTGAAAAATCAAGGAACCTTATGACAGTAAGAATTGCACAAAATTTAGGTATTGAAAAATTAGTAAGTTTTTCAAAAGAATTAGGAATTTATCGAAATCCAGATGAACTTTTATCTATATCACTAGGTTCTACTGAAACAACATTGTTAAAGTTAACATCAGCATACTCAACTTTTGTTAATGGAGGTAAACTTGTTGAACCAATTATGTTTGATAGGATACAAGATAGTGAAGGCAATACAATAATTAATAATGATAAAAGATCATGTGTTAATTGTGATCAAATATCTTTTTTAAGTAATAAATATCCAAAAGTGAAAGATAAATATAAAAAAGTTATATCTGAACAAACTGCTTATCAAATTACATCTCTCTTAGAGGGAGTAATCAAAAGGGGAACAGGTAAAAGATTGAAAAAATTAGAATTAAATTTAGCTGGGAAAACAGGAACTACCAATGAGAACACAGATGCTTGGTTTATAGGTTTCACCTCAAATTTTGTAATTGGTGTGTACGTGGGAATGGATGATCCATCGCCATTAGGAAAATTTGAAACTGGATCAAAAACAGCACTTCCAATATTTGAAAATTTTATCATTAAAGCAGTCAAAAAATCTGATGCAAGACCATTTAAAGTTCCTAATGGCATAACAATGATGGTTGTTGATCCAATAACTGGGGATAAAGCAAAGTTTTCATCAAAAAATACTATTGTAGAAGCTTATAAAAGTAAAAATGTCATTAATGGTAAAGTGTTGTATTCAAATTATGATAGATTGGATAAGAATAATATATTAAAGTTTTATTAATGGATTATAAATTTTTAGATTTCAAAAAAGAAATAGAAAAGATTAATCAAAGAGTTAAGGAGTATCTTTGAAAAAAATCAGATTCGTACAAAATTAGAAAATCATAATAAAAAGATGCTCAACACTGACTTTTGGCAAGATAAGTCAAATTCTCAAAAAGTAATTAAAGAAAAAAAATTATATGAAGATATAATTAATTCACATGATAATTCTATTATTAATCTAAAAGACCTAGATGAATTAAACAAAATAGCAGTAGATGAAGAAAATATAGATATTCAAAAAGAAGTTTATAATAATATCAAAGATCTTAGAGAATTAGTCAAAAAAAATGAGATTAAATGTTTCTTGTCTAATGAAGCAGACTCTCTTGATTGTTATATTGAAATACATGCAGGTGCAGGAGGAACTGAAAGTCAAGATTGGGCAGAAATGCTTAGACGCATGTATTTAAAATGGTCAGATATTAAAAAATTTAGATCTAATTTAATTAGTGAACACAAAGGCGATGAGGCAGGTATTAAATCATCGACAATAAAAATAGAAGGAGATTATGTTTTTGGTTGGTTAAAAAAAGAGTCTGGAATTCACAGATTGGTAAGAATTTCTCCATTTGACTCAGGAGCTAGACGTCATACGAGTTTTGCTAGTATTTGGGTTTATCCAGTTGTTGATGAGAATATAAACATTGAGATACTTGATAAAGATTTGAGAATAGATACATATCGATCTAGTGGAGCTGGTGGTCAACACGTTAATACTACTGATAGCGCTGTAAGAATAACCCATCTACCTTCAAAAATAGTGGTTCAGTGCCAAAATGAAAGATCCCAACATAAAAATAAAGAAACATGCATGAATATGCTGAGGGCAAGACTTTATGATTATGAGATTAAAAAAAAAGAAAAAGAAAATCAAAATGCTGAGACTTCTAAATCTGAAATCGGCTGGGGTCATCAGATAAGATCTTATGTTTTGCAACCATATCAACTTGTGAAAGATAATAGAACTAACTTTGAAAGCTCAAGTCCAAACAAGGTTTTAGATGGTGAGATTGATGAATTTTTAGAAAGATCTTTATATCAAATTAAATGAAATTAATATCAAAATTTGTTCTTATCTTAGTATTCTTGATAGGAATTTCAATTATATATTTAAGCACTTTTGGAGTCGAGACCGATAAATTTAATAATCAAATTTCAGACAAAATTCTACAGATTGATAAAAAACTAGAAGTAGAGTTAAAAAAAATAAAATTTGTATTAGATCCTTTAAGCTTGAAAGTAAATATAAAAACAGTTGGCTCTAAATTAAAAAAACAAAATAAAATAATTGAAATTGAAAATATAATAACTCAGATATCTTTAAAATCATTAATCTCAAATGAATTTTCAATAGAAAATTTAGAAATTTCGACAAGATCTTTAGAAATTAAAAATCTAATTTCTTTTTTAAGAACTTATCAAAATTCACCTAAAATATTTATTTTAGAGAAAGTTGTTAATAAAGGTTATCTAATTGCAGATATAAAACTTGAATTTGATAATAATGGAAAAAT
>CACOQC010000009.1 GCA_902629215.1 uncultured Pelagibacteraceae bacterium
CTTTTAAATATCTGTGCAACATCCATTAAATCAAATTTAATTCCAGCTTCATTTGCAATTGCTGGTAAATGTAATGCTGCATTTGTTGACCCTCCAGTTGCAGCAACAATTGTTGCAGCATTTTCTAATGCCTTTCTTGTAACGATATCTCTTGGTTTAATTCTTTTAGCTAATAATTCCATTACCATTCTTCCACTTGCTTTTGCATATTTATCTCTTTCCTCATATGGAGCAGGTGTTCCTGCTGAGTAAGGTAGTGCTAAACCAATTGCCTCTGACACACAGGCCATAGTGTTTGCAGTAAATTGTCCCCCACAAGCTCCAGCTGTAGGACATGCAACTAATTCTAATTTTCTTAATTCTTTTGCTGACATTTGTCCTGATGAATGTTTTCCAACAGCTTCAAAAACATCTACCACTGTTACATCTTTACCTTTGTATTTACCCGGAAGTATTGATCCACCATAAATAAAAACACTTGGTACATTTAATCGTACCATTGACATCATTAAACCTGGTAAAGACTTATCACAACCTGCAATACCTACTAATGCATCGTAACAATGACCTCTTACTGTTAATTCTGCACTATCTGCAATTACTTCTCTTGAGATCAATGAAGACTTCATTCCCTCATGACCCATTGCAATACCATCAGTGACCGTAATCGTACAAAATTCTCTTGGAGTTCCTCCTGAGGCTCTTACACCCTTTTTAACCGATTGAGCCTGTCTCATTAAAGCAATATTGCATGGAGCAGCCTCGTTCCATGTAGATACAACCCCTATAAATGGTTTGGAGACATCCTTTTCAGTCTCACCCATTGCATAATAAAAAGATCTATGTGGAGCTCGATCTGCTCCTAGAGATGTATGCCTGCTTGGTAATTTTTTTTTATTAAACTTCCGCATTATAAATTTTCAATAGTTAATGATATTTTTTTGATATCATTTTTTAAATTACTATAGTTAGTTTTTTCTTGTTCAACAATATTTTTTGGTGCTCTATCAGTAAATCCTTTATTAGATAATCGTTGTGATATCTTGTCCATTTCTTCTTGATATTTACACTGCCTTTTTACTAAGTTTTCTTTTATCAAATTTAAATCAACATTCTCATCAAAATATATCTTAAATATGTCACCTGATATAACTAATGTGGCTGAGGGTTTTTGTTGATCTTTTTCATAAAAATTATTGATACGACCAAGCTTTTTAAGAATTACCTCATTATTGTTCATTAAAGTTTTGTTCTTTTTAGCAATTTTATCAATTGATATATCAACAAATGAACCAGGACTTACATTTAACTCATTTTTAAATGATCTTAATTCTGAAATTATATCAATTATTTTTTCAACATCTTTTTGAGACTGATCTTTTTTGACTTTGCCTGAAGGCCAATTTTTATACATTAAAAAATTTTTATTAGATTTATCAAACTTATTTTTAAGCCATATCTCCTCAGTAACGAATGGAATAAATGGGTGAAGCACTATTAATATTTGTTTAAAAATGTAAGCTGATACTTCTTTTACTTCTTTTTGAGCCTTTTTATCATCAGAATAAAGTATTGTTTTAGAAAGCTCGATATACCAGTCACAATATGAGTGCCAAGCAAATTGGTAGGCATTCTTGGCAGCCTCATCAAATCTATAATCTTCAATATTTTTTTGAATTTTATTCTTAATGTCCATTAATTCAGAATATATCCATTTATTTATATTTAACGTTGCTTTTGGAACCTTATCTGTTTTTTTAAAATCACATTTATTTGTGATTAAGAAATTATTGGCATTCCATAGCTTATTTAAAAAATTTCTATATCCTTTAACTCTTTCCTCAGAAAGCTTCACATCTGTTCCTGGAGAAGCCATTGAAAGTAAAGTAAATCTTAGTGCATCTGCACTATATTTTTCAATTAGATCTAATGGGTCAATAACATTTCCTTTTGACTTAGACATTTTTTGTCCTTTTTCATCTCTTACTAAAGCATGTACATAAATATCTTTAAAAGGTTCTTTATTCAGAAATTCCATTCCAAACATCATCATTCTAGCAACCCAAAAAAAGATAATATCAAAACCTGTAACTAAAACTGAAGTAGGATAAAATTTCTTAACAAAATCTTTTTTATCAGGCCAACCTAATGTTGCAAAAGGCCATAAACCAGATGAAAACCATGTATCTAAAACATCTGGATCTCTAGTTATTTTAACATTTTTTTTATAATATTTTTTAGCTTGTTTAATTGCTTCCTTTTCATTAATTGCTACAAATATTTTTTTATCAGGTCCATACCATGCTGGAATTTGATGACCCCACCACAACTGTCTAGAGACACACCAGGGTTCAATATTATTCATCCATTGAAAATAAGTCTTAGACCAATTAGTTGGAAAAAAGTTTGTTTTTTTTGATTTAACTATTTTTTTTGCTTTTACAGCTAATTTTTTTGCATCAACAAACCACTGTTCAGTTAAAAAAGGTTCTATAACAGAATTAGATCGATCACCATAAGGAACTTTATTTTTTATATTTTCTTCTTTAACAAAAAAATCTTTTTCTTTAAGTTCATTTAATATCTTTTTTCGTGCTTCAAACCTGTCTAATCCAACATAATCCTTCGGGGCATTATCATTTATTTTTCCCTCTTCAGTGAAAACATTTATGATTTCAAGTTTATTTCTTTGACCTACATCATAGTCATTAAAATCATGCGCAGGAGTTATCTTTAATGCTCCTGTTCCTTGTTCAGGATCAGCATAATCATCCTTAATGATTTTAATTTTTCTACCCACAATTGGTATTGTGACAGTTTTGCCAACATGATCCTTATATCTACTATCCTTTGGGTTAACTGCAATTGCAGTATCTCCAAGCATTGTTTCAGGCCTTGTTGTCGCAATTGTAATAAATTCAGAGGAATTTTCTATTGGATATCTAATATAATAAATTTTAGAGTTCATCTCCCTTTGATCAACTTCTAAATCTGAAATAGCAGTTTTAAGCACGGTATCCCAATTCACTAATTTTTCTGCTTTATAGATCAATTTCTTTTTATGTAATTCGACAAAAACTTTAATTACAGATTTTGATAAATTTTCATCCATTGTGAATGCATTTCTTGACCAATCACATGAACAACCAAGTTTTTTTAGTTGATTAATAATTATATCACCATACTGACCTTTCCATTCCCATACTTTTTTAATAAATTTTTCTCTTCCTAATGTATTTTTATTTAAATTTTCTTTTTCAAGTTTTCTCTCAACAAGTGCTTGAGTAGCAATACCTGCATGATCTGTTCCTGGTTGCCATAAAGTTTCATGATTATTCATTCTGTAGTATCGAACTAATAAATCTTGGATTGAATTATTTAAAGCATGCCCCATATGTAAACTACCAGTTACATTGGGTGGTGGAATAACTATAGAAAACTTTTTTGAATTTTTCTGAGGTTTAAATAATTTGTTTTTTTCCCAATAAGCATAAATTTTATCTTCTACTTTAGAATGTATATATTTATCGCTTATCATGGGTGTAAATAGTTTATAATTTAATAATCTAAATTAACAATAATCAAATTGGAACGTTATTTAATAGACTAATTGTTATAATTTTATATAAAACCCTTGTAGCTATCATCTAAAACATTGGGCAACGTGGCGGAATGGTTACGCAGAGGATTGCAAATCCTTGTATCCCGGTTCGATTCCGGGCGTTGCCTCCAAAAAAAATCTTGTTTTAGTTAAAAAAAAAAGTAAGTTGAGATTTTTACATTCCTCGGTAGCTCAGTTGGTAGAGCAGTTGACTGTTAATCAATTGGTCGCAGGTTCGAGTCCTGCCCGAGGAGCCAAAATTATCCAACTTTTGTAATATTGTTACTTGCTACCTGTAAAGACTTATTAAATTTCAATTTTTGGTCAGCATTTAACTCAGAATATAATTTTACAAGAAAATTATAATTTACATTCATGTGACCTTCTTGAGATTTCTCTAAATTAATTAAGTATTCTGAAAAATCCTCAAAAAAATAATTAATTGGTACTTTAAGATAGTTAGATAGTTGAAGTAATCTTATCGAACTTACTCCATTAGTACCCTTTTCATATTTTTGTATTTGCTGAAATGTTACGTTGATTGCTTTTGCTACTTTTGTTTGCGTCAAACCTAGTGCTAGTCTTCTTAGCTTAAGCTTATTGCCAAGATGCTTATTAAAATTATCTTCCATTAAGACCCCTCTTAATTTTTTTAAAAACTGATTCAACTAGTTTTTAATACCTACTGCAACTATAAATTTTTTTTATTTTTGAGAAAAAGTCAGTTTAACAGTAAATATGTCAAGCATTAGTTGTGTCTTTTTTAAAGAAATTTAGCTTGATATTGCTGCGTACTATAGTATCTGGCTTAGAAAAAGTTTAGTTCTATCACTCTTTGGATTTGCAAAAAATTCTTTGGTATCAGCTTTTTCTACAATCATTCCCTCATCCATAAATATCATTTGATCGGCTACTTCTTTAGCAAATCCCATTTCGTGAGTAACTACGATCATAGTCATACCTTGTTTTGCTAAATTTACCATCACATCTAGTACCTCTTTAATCATTTCAGGGTCTAATGCAGATGTTGGTTCATCAAAAAGCATTATTTTTGGTTCCATGCATAAAGCTCTTGCTATTGCTGCTCTTTGTTGTTGTCCACCTGACAATTGGCCAGGATACTTTTGTGCTTGATCAAGTATTTGTACTCTTTCTAAGTGTTTTAAAGCTAATTCCTCAGCATCCTTTTTAGGCATTTTCTTCACCCATATAGGAGCAAGAGTACAATTATCTAAAATAGATAAATGAGGAAATAAATTAAACTGTTGAAATACCATACCAACTTCTGCTCTGATTTGTTCTATATTTTTTGTATCTTCAGTCAATTCTGTTCCATCAACAATTATATTTCCTTCTTGATGTTCCTCTAATCTATTAATACATCTTATCAAAGTAGACTTACCTGAGCCCGATGGTCCACAAACAACAATTTTTTGTTTTGGTTTAACTTCTAAATTTATTCCCTTTAAAACTTGGAAATCTCCAAACCACTTATTCATATTATTTATTTGGATAATGTTATCAGACATTTTTTATCTATCAGTTTTATATTTTAATTCTAAATTATAACTATATTTACTCATTGCATAGCAAATAATCCAAAAAATTATTGCAGCAAAAACATAACCTTCCATTGCGAAACCTAACCATTCTGGGTTAGTTTTAGCTAAATTCAACATTCCAACTATTTCTAATAAACCAACAACAAAAATTAAAGGAGTGTCTTTCACTAAAGCTAAAAAAGTGTTTGCTATTCCAGGAATAACTAGTTTTAAAGCTTGGGGTAAAATTACAAATATATGCATTTTCCAATATCCCATACCTAAAGATTTGGCAGCTTCATATTGTCCTCTTGGTAAAGCCTGTAATCCTCCTCTTATTACCTCAGCCACATAAGCTGCTTCAAACAAAGATATAGCAATTATACATCTAACTAATTTATCTATAAAAAAATCTGCTGGTAAAAACATTGGAAACATAACAGCAGACATAAATAAAACTGTAATTAATGGAACTCCTCTCCAAAATTCAATAAATCCAATTGAAATATATCTTATTAATGGAAAACTTGATCTTCTTCCTAACGCAAAAGCCATTCCTATTGGAAAACAGAATATTAAACAAAAAAAGGATATGATAAAAGTAAGAGATAAACCTCCCCACGCGCCTGTTTCTACCCAATTTAACCCTTCTAGTTTACCTAGCTCAATATATTCTTCAAAAAAGAAAAAGTACTTTAATAAAATATATAAAGCAAAAGGAACTATTAAAAAATAATAGAATTTGAATTTAGTAGGAATAAAGAAACCTACAATTATAGATAAAATTGCAGCTATTATTCCATAAGAAAAATCAAAAAATACTGGACCACCTGAAATAAAGAAAAATATAAATAAGAATGCGATAAAAGGATAAATTATAACATAATAAAGGGTTAAATATTTCTTAAATCTATCAGTAGCAAAATATCCTACAGAACCAAGTAAAGCTAAAGCTATAAATGAAAGATTTATTCTCCATTGCTCAGCATTAGGATACATACCGTACATAAATCTTCTCATCCAAACTTTTATATAAGTCCAGCATGCTCCCGTACCTGAACATACATCTTTACTATCACCAGCGAAACTAGCATCAATTACAAACCAGCTTAGAATTGGTGGTATTGATTTAATTACTACAAAAATTATTAATAAAGATAAAATGGCATTAAAATTATTAGTGTTGATATGCTTATTGATAAGGTCTAAATATTTAATTCCACTATATTCAATTCTTATGAAATAAAGCCCTAAAAAACCTATTATTAAGGGCATCATAAAGCTTAAAAAATTAGGTAAAAAACCAATTAAATTTAATCTAAAAAAAGAATTTAAAAATACATCTAAAACACTAATAAAAAATAAAAAAGAACCAATGTACAAAAATGTATTTAGATTTGATTTATCAGGTTTTAGAAAATTAATTTTATTCATTATTTTTCCTGTATAGCTATTCTTTTATTGTACCAATTCATCAAAATTGAAATCGATATACTTAAACTTAAATAGGTAAACATGGTAATAGAGACAATCTCAATTGCTTTACCAGTTTGCATTAAAGCTGTACCAGCAAAAACTAAAACTAAATCTGGATATGCTATAGCAGCAGCTAAAGACGAATTTTTTGTTAAATTCAAATATTGATTAGTAGTTGGTGGAATTATAATTCTTAAAGCTTGAGGCATAATAACAAGTTTCAAAACTTGATTGGGTGTAAGACCAATTGATGCTGCAGCTTCTTTTTGACCTTTACCGACACCTTGAATACCTGCTCTTACACATTCAGCAATAAAAGTGGCAGTGTATAATGATAAAGATAAAGTTAATGCTATTAATTCTGGTGGCAAGCTTAACCCTCCATCGTAAACAAATGAGGTAGCAGCTAATTGTTTTAATTGTGGAATTTCAAAAGATAAACTAACGCCTCCAACTAGAAAACTTAAAAGAGGTAAAATGAAAATTAATCCTATTGAAATTAAAAAAACTGGTATTTGTTTACCTTGTGTTTCTTGTAATTTTTTCGCTTGAAATCTAATTACGATAATTGCAATGATTGATGCAACAATTGAATAAAAGAAAATATTAAAATTTTCCCAAATAAAAGCTGGTACGTATAGACCTTTAATTGTTAAAAAAAATACACCAAAAATTGCCTCTGCATCTTGAGGTAAAGGAAGAGCTCTTAATGCTGCAAAATACCAAAAAAAAATTTGTAGAAGAAGAGGTATATTTCTAAAGAATTCTACATAGTAAGCTGCAAACTTATTAATCAGATAATTTGGTGATAACCTAGCTATTCCAACAATAACACCGAGTATTGTTGCAATAATAATTCCTATCACTGAAACAAGAATCGTATTTAATAATCCAACTAAATATGCTCTAAAATATGAATGTGAACCATCATATTCAATTAATGAAAACTGCACATCAAAAGATGACTCTTGAGATAAAAAGCCATATCCAAAATCAATACCTCTATTTTCCATATTGATTTGTGCGTTGTAAGTAAAAAAACCGAAAATAAGAACTACAGCTATAACTGTAATTAGTTGGGGACCTAAATCTTTTAATTTAAAATTCACGATTGATAATATATGAGTTTATAAAAAAAAGGGCTAGAAAAATCTAGCCCTTTTAAATTGTTTTAAACTACAATTATCTTGCAGGTGGAACGTAAAGTATTCCGCCTTTTGTCCATAATTGGTTTGGACCTCTGTCTGGTAATATACCAGTGTCAGCTATATTTCTTTTATAGCTTTCACCGTAGTTACCAACTTGCTTGATAATTCTTAAGCTCCACTCGTTATCAAGACCAAAAGCAGCTCCTAATTCACCTTCAGCTCCAACTAATCTTTTGATTGCTGGGTTATCTGAAGTTTTCATTGAATCTGCATTTGCTGAAGTGATTCCATATTCTTCTGCTTCGATCATAGCATTTAAAGACCATCTTACGATATCTTCCCATACTGAATCACCTTGTCTTACAACTGGACCTAGTGGCTCTTTAGAAATAGTTTCAGGTAATACAATGTGCTCATCTGGATTACTCATTTTAGTTCTTTGAGCAGCTAAACCAGATTTGTCAGTTGTATATGTATCACATCTTCCTGAATCATAAGCAGCAACAACCTCGTCTGCTTTTTCAAAAGCTACTGGCTCATAAGAAATTCCTTTAGAGTTAAAGAAGTCTCTCATGTTTAGCTCAGTTGTTGTACCAATGTTTGTACAAGCTGAGATACCATTTTTGAATTGATTTACTGAAGTGATACCTGAACTTTTTCTAACCATGAAACCTTGACCATCGTAGAAGTTTACTCCAACGAAAGTAAGTCCAATATCAGCATCTCTAGAAAGAGTCCAAGTTGTGTTTCTTGATAAGATATCAATCTCACCAGAAGTTAAAGCTGTAAATCTTTCTTTAGCACTTAGTGGTGTAAACTTAACTTTGTTTGCATCACCTAATACTGCAGCAGCTACCGCTTTACATACATCAACGTCAACACCAGTCCAATTTCCTGCAGCATCAGCATTAGAAAATCCTGGAAGACCTTGAGATACTCCACATCTTACAAAACCCTTTTTTTGAGTGTTTTTAAGTGTTTTAGATTTTTTAGCAGCCATAGTCTCTGTTGTAAAAGTAAACAACACAGCTACCATAGCAACTAAAGAAGTTAATTGTTTTAAGTATTTAAACATTATTCTTCCTTTTGTTAGTATTTATTTGTTAACAAATAATTCAAAACATTGTTTTGAATATTCATAATTTAACCATGTTAAAAAACTGCCTTCAAGAGAAATTTAAATGAATTGAGTGATTTAACAAATTTGCGTCAAGATAATTATTTCAAATAAAGTATTAGTAAAATTGACAATAATGGCGCGCCCTGAAGGATTCGAACCTACGACCCTCGGTTTAGAAAACCGATGCTCTATCCAGCTGAGCTAAGGGCGCATTTCTAGAATGATACATATACAACAATAATTTAACTTTTAAAAAGAAATTTTTTAATTAAAAGTAAGATTGTTAATAACTCAATCCTTCCTATAATCATAAATAGAATAAGACTATATTTTGTAAGAAAATGTAGATTGTTAAAATCAAAATCATTTAAACCATAGATAGAAGAATTTACAGTATTCATTAAAGTTAATATTGATAGCTTAAATGAACTTTCAAATGAAATGCCACTTATACTTAATAATGAGGTTAGAATAAATAATGATAAAATAAAGATTAAAATATTTAAAAAATATTTATTAATTTCATTAAAATCAAAATTAATTTTAGTAAATAATAGCTTGTTTATAAAAATATTCTTAGGTTTGCTAAAAGATAAAATTTGATTAAGAGAATACTTAAATAACGAATAAATTTTTATAAATCTTAATCCTGAACTAGTAGAAAAAAAAGAACCTCCAATAATAACTAAAATCAAAAATATAAATGTTAAATTTTCTTGGTTTGTTTCTAAAGAAAAACCTATATTAGAAATGCTACTTGATATAGATAAAAGATTTGAAGAAAAATCGTTATTATAACTAAAAAATAGAAAAAAAATTGAAATTATAAAAACTAAGTAAATAATTAAATGAAGATCTTCATAAAAGAAATTAAGATTTTTATTTTTAAAAAAGATTAAATTGTAACTAAAAAAAATACTAAAAAAGGATGTTAGCATTAATAAAGAAAGCACTATAATTTGGGAATTTTGTTTTAATATAACAGAAAGATCATTGACAGGTAAAAACCCACCTGAAGAAATTAAAGTAAAGGCTAAATTCAAAGAATTAAAAGATCTTATTGAAAAAATATTCAAAATTAAAAAAATGATTAAAGTCAGAACTGAGTATAGTAAAAATATTTTTATTGCTTGTTTAAAAATTTCTGAACTATCAAAAGAAATAAAATTTGTTAATGTTTTTTTGAAATTTTCATCATAAATATCTATCAAAAGTATTATTGAAAAAAGAAAATAAAGTCCACCTAACCATTGAGTTGAGGATCTCCATAAAATTAAACTTTGATCTATATGTTTAATGTTTTCAAAAATGCTAAATCCTGTAGACGTAAAACCTGATATAGCTTCAAAATATGAATTTAAAAAAGTTAAATTGTAAATACTAAAATAAAATGGAATAGATAAAATACATGGTATAATTAGATACCCTAAGAATACAGTCAAAATTTTATCAAAGATTGAAATTTTTTTTTTAAAAAACTTAATGTTGTAAAATATTATCGAAATTAATAATGATATAATTAAACTATAATAGTAAGTATTTAAATTGAGATATAGATTTAAATAATAAGAATAAATAATATTAAAAAAAGATAAGATAGAAATTAATCCGAAAAAAAAACTTAAATATCTAATTTGAATTCCAAACATTAAATTATACAGAGCTTAATCTAAAAATATTCTCAACCAAAGATATTGAGTCTTTTTTAACAATAAAAACAACTCTATCATCTTTTTTAAAAATAAAATTAGATCTTGGTATAATAATTTTTTTATCTCTAAGTACAGCTCCAATTCTTGATTCTTCCGGAAGATTTGAATTTTTTATTTCTTTATTGATCAACTCTGATGTTTCAATAATTTCTGCTTCGATAACCTCATACTCACCATTAGAAATTGTATAAGCATTTTCAATTGTTCCTTTGTGAATATGTTTTAAAATACTTGAAACAGTCGTCATTCTTGGATCAATTAAATCATCAATTTTTAAAGAAGATTGAAGTAATGAATAATTGGGTTTATTTGTTAAAGCCATAGTTCGTTTATCATCAAAATTTTTTTTATCTTTAGTAAATTTTTCAACTAAAACACTCACCATTAAATTATCTTCATCATCATTAGTTAATGCTAAGACAGTTTCTGCCTCTTCTAAATTAGCCTCTGTTAAAACTTCTTCGTCTAAACCATCTCCATTTATTACAATTGTATCATTAAGTTCATTTGCTAAGTATTCAGCTCGATTTTTGTTTTTTTCTACAATTTTAACTCTTACTGTTTCTAAAGTTTCCTCTATATTTTTTGCTAAGTTAAAACCAATATTTCCACCACCAATAATCAATATTTTTTTTGATATTTTTTCTGAATGACTAAAAGCTTCTAATGTTTCAGACATTTGTGATGAATTAATAATTACGTAAATTTTGTCATCATTTTGTACAAAGTCTGTTTTCTTCGGTATAAAAAATTTTTCATTTCTATTAATTCCAATTATATTTGCTTCAAGTTTAGGATTTTTTTTTGTTAATTCATTAAATTTTATTCCAATTGATTTGCAATCTTTTTTAATTAAAATTTCTAATAATCTTATTTTATTATCAGCAAATGGGACACTATCTAAAGCACCTGGTGCTTCTAATTTTCTTTGTATTGATTTTGCTATTTCAATTTCAGGTGAAATAATTACATCAATTGGCAAGTTTTCTTTATTATAAACCCTTGTAAATTTAGGATTTAAATAATCCTGTGATCTTATTCTTGCAATTTTTTTAGGAATATTAAAAATTGAGAATGAAATTTGACAAATTAACATATTAATTTCATCATTTCTTGTTACTGCTATGATCATATCTGTTTCTGAAGCATTAGCTTTTTCAAGAATTGATGGATATGTGGCTTTTCCAACAATAGCTTTAACATCCAAGCTATCGTTAATTTTTTGAATATCATCACTAGATTGATCAATTACAGTGATAGAATGACCTTGCTCACTTAATAATTTTGCAATAGTAAAACCTACTCTTCCAGCGCCACAAATAATGATATTCATTTTAATTAAATTCTTTAATACCCAAACCTTTTAATTTTCTATGAAGTGCACTTCTTTCCATTCCAACAAAGCTTGCTGTTTTTGAAATATTTCCATTAAATTTTTTTAGTTGAATAGTTAGATACTCTTTTTCAAATTTTTCTCTAGCTTCTTTTAGGGGTATAGAAAGATTATTTTCTGTGATTTTATCAGTAAAACCATCATTTTTTAATGATTCTTTAATAATATTAGATATTTTTTCTTTTGAATCAGGTTGTAAAATTGCAATTCTTTCAATTAAATTTCTCAATTCTCTAACATTGCCTTGCCAGTTGTGATTTAAGATATAAGTATCATTATTATCAATTTCTAATTCTTTTATATTATAATTTTCTGAAATTTTTTTAGAGAAATATTTTATCAACAAAGGAATATCAGAAATTCTCTCATTTAATGGTTTAATATTAATCTCAAAAACACTAAGTCTGTGATATAGATCCTCTCTAAAATTACCTATGATAATTTCTTCTTTGAGATCTTTACTTGAGGAGCAAATCAATCTTACATCAACATTAATATCATTATTTCCATTTAATCTTTTAAATTTTTGATCTGTTAAAACTCTTAATATTTTTGATTGAATTGCTAATGGAATTTCTGAAACTTGATCTATCAATAAAGTCCCTTGATTAGCTTTTTCCAAAGCACCATAAGATATAGATCCGTCTTTTTTTTCTTCCCCAAACAGTTCTTGCTCGTATTTATTTGCATCCAGTAAAGCACCATTTAAAATTATAAATTGCTTATTGTTTCTTTTTGATTTTTTATGAATTTTTCTTGCAATTAGTTCTTTTCCAGATCCTGATGGACCATTTATTAATACTCTGCTCTCAGTTATTGAAATTTTATCTATTTGATCTTTTATATTTGAGATATTCTTGCTTTCTCCAATTAATTCATAAGATGAAAATAATTTATTCTCATAATCTCTATTCTGTGATTTCAAATTCAAATTCTCGACTGCTCTTTTAATAAAATTTAACAAGCGATTTTGATCAAAAGGTTTTTCTATAAATTCAAAGGCGCCGTGCTTAAGTGAATTAACTGCCATTTCTACATTTGCATGACCAGTAATAATTATTACGGGCACATCTTTATTCGTAGACTTAATATGAGATAATAATTCAATTCCATCATTTTCACCCTTATCAAGTTTCACATCTAAAATTGCCACATCTGGCATTTTTTTATCAATTTCACTTAAAGCTTGATTGTAATTTGCAGCAAGTCTCGTTTTATAACCGGCGTCAATTATAAGATCATTTAAAATGTTTCTTATATCAGCGTTGTCATCAACTATTAAAATTTCAATTGCCATAAAGTTTAAATTTAATTTCTATTTTTGCACCGTCTTTAATTGAATAGAATTCAAGTTCACCATGATGATCATTTATAATTTTATTAACTATTGATAAACCTAAACCAGTTCCATTTTTTTTAGTTGTATAATAAGGGTTCAATATATCTTTTATATTATTATTTTGACTAAATCCTATACCATTATCAATAAGTATGATTTTAATATGGTCATTATTATTAGAAATTTCAATTGAAATTTTCTTATTAAAATTAGGGTTTTTTTCAAATTTTTGTTGAATACTCTCTATAGAATTTTTGATTAAATTAAAAAAAACTCTTCCAATTTGTTCTTTATCACATTCAAATAAAATCTTTTTTTCATTATTTATAAAATTGATATTTATCGATTTATCGATTTCATTTAATAATTTGATATTTTCTTCTAAAATTTTTATTAAGTCGTTATTTTTCAAAATTGGTTTTGGCATTCTAGCAAAATCAGAAAATTCATTAACTAGATTTTCAATTTGTTTTATTTGATTGTTTATGATTTTTAAATTTTCCTTAAATTGGTTCTGATCAGAATCTGAAATTTGATCTGAATATTTATTTTTTATTCTATCGATGGTTAATTGAATTGGTGTCAGTGGATTTTTTATTTCATGTGCTAACTTTCTTGCTAGACTTCCCCAAGCTTCATATCTTTCATTAATGATTAATTTTTCTTGTTGAGTTTTTAGTCTACTAATCATTAAATTAAAATTTTTATTTAAAATTTCCATATCTCTATCAGTTTTAATTTCTGGTACTTTTGTATTTAAATTTCCTTGACCTATTGAAGTAGAGGCTAAAATTAAATTATTAATTGATCTAAAAAATCTTGAAGAAAATCTTATTGCAATAGTAATTGAGATAAAAAGTAATAAGGTCACAATTATAATATAAATTAAGGCAAAAGAAATTTTTATTCCGGTGTTTCTTTCTTCAACATTATAATAAAAATTTATTGCCTCTTGAGACTCATTTAAATAATTTGAAATATCCTTATCTAAATATTTTACAACATACAAAAATCTATTTTCAAAAGCTTGTAATCTAATTATTGCCGCTGAAATATTTTGTGGCGCATTTATTATCTTTAGTGGTCTATCATCTTCTAAAACTAATTTTAAAGCTTTATCAATTGGTGGTTTATATTCATTTAAGTTTTCAATTGTTGAGAATAAAAGTTTTTTATTTTGATCAATAATATGAATTTCATCTAAATTTCTGATAAGTTTTTGAGTTCTTAAAAATCTCAAATATTCATTAAAATCATCATTCAAAAATTTTGCACTTTTATTTGTATCGAATGCTACTAATATTATATCAGCTTCCACTTTATTTCTTACTTCTTGAACATAATTTTTTGCAAGTTCATAAGAATTATTTACAACAGTTGTAACCTTTTTATCGAAGTATTTTTCTAGTGCGAATGAGAATAAAAATAATGAAAATATTGAAATTAAAATTGATGGTATTAAAGTGAATAATGAAAAATATGTTATATATTTTTTATTTGAAGTAAGACCATCTTTATCAATATCGTTTTTAATTGATTTTTTTATTTCAAAAAAAATAAATATAAATAATAAAAAAAGTAATAAAATATTTAGAATTAATAAAAATTGTAAATTATTTTGATTTAATTCAATAAAACTTCTATCAATGAATGTTAAAAATGTTAAAAAACCAATAAATAGTGTGATACTAGATAGAATAATAATGAATATATTTTTTTTCAAAAATTCTAACATGATTTAGAATTATAGTATTTAAATAAATGAACAACTATTTTGTAATATTGGCAGCTGGAAAAAGTAAGAGATTTCATAAAAAAATAGCAAAACAATTCTATAATTATAAGAATAAAGAAATTATTGATCATTCAATAACAAAATCATTAAATTCAAAGCTTTTTAAGAAAATATTGATTGTTGCAAATAATTTAAATCATTTAAAAAGAAAGAAATATCCTAAAACTATAAATATAATTAAAGGTGGTAAAGAAAGATCAGACTCTTCCTTAATAGCTTTAAAATATCTCCAAAAATATAAACCAAGAAATGTATTTATCCATGATGCGGCAAGACCAAATTTTTCAATAAAACTTCTAAAAAAAATATCAAAAAGTTTGAAGAAAAATAAAGCTGTTGTACCAATTACCTTTTCTAAAGACTCAATTAAATATAAAATTAAAGATCAAATATTCAATCTTAATAAGAATAGTTTACTATTAACCCAAACACCGCAAGCTTTTCGATTTAAAGATTTATATAATCTAGCAATTAATGAAAAAAATAAAGTAAGCGATGAAGCCACTCTCTTTATTAATAACAATATTAAAATTAAATTCATAACTGGAGAAAATAAGAATAACAAAATTACATACTTTAATGACGTTGAAACCTCCAAAACGTATTTTGGCATAGGTTTTGATATCCATAAACTTATCAAAAATAAAAGTCTTTATCTTGGTGGAGTAAAAATTCCTTTTCATTCTGGCCTCAAAGGACATTCAGATGGAGATGTAATTTTACACGCGATAATTGATGCAATTTTAGGTGCTACAAGCAAAAAAGATATTGGTACTTATTTTCCAAACACAAAGAAATTTAAAAATATAAGATCTCCCAAAATGTTAAAACCAATTATAGAAAATCTTTATAAATCTAATTTTTTTATTAATAACCTTGATATAAACTTAATTTGTGAACAACCTAAAGTTTCAAAATATCGAAACAAAATAATCAATTCAATATCAAGCCTGACAACCTTAAATACAGATCAAATTAATTTAAAAGGTAAAACAGTAGAAAAATTAGGTTTAATAGGAAAAGAAAAAGCAATTGCTTGTGAAGTAATAATTTCAATTACAAAATATGATTAGAACTTTAAACACATTATTTGTCACAATGTTTGGTTTAGGAAAAATTCCAAAAATTCCTGGAACTTTTGGATCATTAGCTTCAATAATTTTACTTTATATATTTTTCCACATATTAGATTTGTCTTCAAACTCAATATTAATATTTTTAATCATCATTTTTATTTTTTCTTTTTCAGCAGTTGCTATTTACATCAAAGATAATGAAAACAAGGACCCAAAAGAAGTAATTATTGATGAATTTATTGGTCAATCTATACCTATTTATCTTTATGAAATTTCACATGGAACAGAAAAAACATCTGACGAGGCTATAATTTTCTATGTCATTTGTTTTGTATTATTTAGATTTTTTGACATATTAAAACCATTTCCAGTTAGTTATTTTGATAAGAATTTCAAAAATAGTTTTGGTGTAATCATGGATGATATTTGCGCTGGTTTTTATGTTGTTTTATCTTTAATTTGTTTTATGGTTTTAAGTAGTTATTTTATTTAATGAAATCTTTAATAAGAATACTGACTAAAAAAAAACTTAAAATTTCATTTGTTGAGTCTTGTACTGGAGGAATGCTAGCTAGCACTATTACTTCTATTAGTGGTGCATCAAAAGTATTTAATTTAGGTCTTGTTACCTACTCTAACCAAGCCAAAATAAAAGTTTTAAAAGTAAATAAAAATATCATCAAAAAATATGGTGCTGTTAGTTATGAATGTTGTTATACGATGGTTAAAAATTTATCTAAAATCTCAAAAGCTAATATCAATATTTCAATAACTGGAATTGCTGGTCCCAAAGGCGGTACTAAAAAGAAACCTGTGGGTTTAGTTTATATTGGAGTTAAAAAAGGTAATAAAATACAAGTTAATAAGTATTTTTTTAAAAGTAAAAAAAGGTCATCAATACAAAGAGCTACTGTTAAAAAAGCTTTAGATTTAATTCTTAGAATTGCTAAATAGCTCTTCAGCTCTCTTCTGAAAGGCATCAGCAATTTTTTCTAAACCAAATTGAAAAGAAACAACCATTAAAGAATTCAAAAATTTATTTTTAATTTCAAAATCTATATCAAAAGTAACTTCAGTAATTCCGTTTTTTTTTATCAGAAAATGTCCAATTATTTGAAAGATGATTTAAAGGCCCATCTATATTTTTAACAAATATTGTGTCCTGCTTTTTATTAAAGACCACATCACTTTTATATGTATCTTTAAAAGGTCCTTTTCCAATTGTTAAATCAGCTATTATTTTTGTTAAATCTCCTTCATTTTTATTTTCGTATATTTTTGCATCAAAACAAAACGGTACAAAATCTGGATATTTTTCAATATCTAAAACTAAATTAATTAGATCCTTTTTTTTACATTCAATTAATCGCTTAACTGAAGCCTTTGGCATTAATGACTATTAATTCTATTTTGTTGAAGTTTAGCAAAATCTTCATCTGCATGATACGAAGATCTTGTCAGTGGTGATGATGAAACCAATAAGAAACCTTTTGTTTTAGCTATATTTCCTAATTCTTTAAATTCATCAGGCGTATAGTATCTATCTAAAGGAAAATGTTTTACAGAAGGTTGTAGATATTGCCCTATCGTTAAAAAATCTACATCAGCGGATTTTAAATCATCCATTACTTGTAAAATTTCATCTCTAGTTTCACCCAAACCAACCATTATTCCTGATTTAGTAAATACTTTTTTATTTATTTTTTTTGCATTTTTTAAAAGTTCAAGAGATGCAAAATATCTAGATCCAGGTCTTACTTTTAAATATAAACTTGGCACAGTTTCAATATTATGATTAAAAACATCAGGATTAGCGTCTAATACTTTTTTATATGCGTCTCCTTTTCTTAAAAAATCAGGTGTTAGAACTTCTATAGTTGTATTAGGGTTTGTTTTTCTAGTTTGATTTATTACTTCATAAAAATGATTTGAGCCACCATCATCTAAATCATCTCTATCAACTGAAGTAATTACAACATGTTTTAAATCTAATTTTTTAACTGCTTGAGAAATTTTAATGGGTTCTAGCTCATCTAGTTTTCCTGGTTTACCGGTTTTAACATCACAAAAAGCACACGCCCTAGTACATGTATCGCCCATTATCATAAATGTTGCATGCCTTTTACTCCAACATTCAGTTATGTTTGGACAATTTGCTTCCTGGCAGACGGTTACAAGATTATTTTTATTTACAATTGTTTTTGTTAAAAAAAATTCCTTACTATTACTTAATTTAGATCTAATCCAATCAGGTTTTTTTTTTATTGGATTTATCGGATTTTTTACTTTTTCAGGATGTCGGGGTCTAATTTTTTGTGTCATTATTTTTAATTATATAAATTGTTTCATTTTCTTTACCAAAAAGAAATTTCTCTCTAATTAAAATTTCTACATAATCAAGGTCGAGATTGTCACTTAATAATGAATTTTTAAAGTCCAAGTCTTTAATTTGGCTAATTTTTGTCAATTCTTGCTTTTTAAGGTCATATAAAATTTGTTTTTTTTCAAAATAAGAAATGAGCCCTCTTTGACCTGATATAAGATTAAAGAAAAAGTATAATATTAGGAAAGTTGATACTAGTAAGAAGTAATTATTTTTTAATTTATTGAGCATTAATGAATCTTATTCATTCTAGCTTTTTTTCCAAGTTCTTCTTCTATACGAATTAATTGATTATATTTAGCTACTCTTTCGGATCTAGCTAAAGATCCTGTTTTAATTTGATTTGAGTTAGTACCAACAGCTAAGTCTGCAATAAATGTATCCTCACTATCTCCTGATCTGTGAGAAATTATAGTTTTAAAGCCTATTATTTGAGCAAATTTAATCACCTCGATTGTCTCAGAGACTGTTCCAATTTGATTAAGTTTAATCAAAATTGCATTTGAAGAAATATTTAAAAATCCTTTTTTTAGTCTCTCTAAATTTGTAACATAAAGATCATCACCTACAATTTGAACTTTTTTTAGAGATTTCATTAATTTATTCCACGACAACCAATCATTTTCTGCAAATGGATCTTCAATAGATTTAATCTTATACTTACTAATCATTTTTTTGTATTCTAGAATTGATTTATCTACCGAAATGTATTTATTAGAGTGAATAGAGTATTTATTTTTTTTATAAAGTTCATTTGCAGCAACATCCAAACAAATAGAAATTTCTTTACCATTTACAAAACCTGATTTTTTAATAGCCTTTACAATCAAATCTAAAGCTTGGTTATTACTGTTAATCATAGGAGCAAATCCACCTTCATCTCCAACTGATATTGATAATTTTTTTTGCTTAATTAATTTGCTTAAATTCTTAATCACAATAAAGTTCATTCTCATTGCTTCAGAAAAACTACGAGCTTTATCTGGTCTAATCATGAATTCCTGAATTCGTAAACCGTTATTTGCATGAGCACCTCCATTAATGATATTCATTAAAGGATATGGTAATTTGAAATTATTTTTTACAAAAAAATTTTTATAAAGAGGTATTCTTTTTTCAATTGCAGAAAGTTTTTTAACTGCCATAGATACTGCTAAAATCGCATTGGCTCCTAGTCTAGATTTTTGTTTAGTTCCATCTAAATTAATCATCAATGCATCAATACGCTCTTGATTATGTACATTTTGACCTTTTAATTTTTTAGATATCTTTTTATTAATTGAATTAATTGCTGTTAAAACACTTTTACCTAAATATCTTTTGTTATTTTTATCTCTTTTTTCAAATGCTTCATATGTTCCTGTGGAGGCACCTGAAGGACAAATTGCTGAAGCATGATTTTTTTTGGTAAAAACTTCAGCTTCTACTGTAGGATTTCCTCTACTATCAAAAATTTGACGAGCTTTAACTTTTAAAATTTTACTCACTAATTCTTTATTAAGTTATCAATATCTGAAAGTTGTTTTAATAAATTTTCTAATTTATCTAACGGTACCATATTAGGTCCATCAGATGGAGCATTATCAGGATCTTGATGTGTTTCTATAAACACGCCTGCAACTCCAACTGCGACAGCAGCTCTTGCTAAATATTCTACAAATTCTCTTTGACCACCACTTTTTTCACCAAGACCTCCTGGTTGTTGTACAGAGTGGGTTGCATCAAATATAACTGGGTAGCCATTCTTAGCCATAATAGGTAAAGATCTCATATCTGAGACTAAAGTGTTATAGCCAAAGCTTGCACCTCTTTCTGTGACTAAGATATTTTTATTTCCACTGTCTGAAATTTTTTTTGTAACATTTACCATATCCCATGGGGCTAAAAACTGACCCTTTTTTACATTTATAATCTTGTTTGTTTTTGCTGCAGCAATTAATAAATCTGTTTGTCTGCAAAGGAACGCTGGTATTTGTAAAACATCTACATGTTTAGAAACTATTTCACATTGTTCAGCATTATGAATATCAGTTAAAATTGGTATATTTAATTCTTTTTTAATTTTATCAAACACAGGTAATGATGCTTCTAGACCTGCTCCTCTTTTACCTTTTAAGCTTGTTCTATTAGCCTTATCAAATGAGGTTTTGTAGATAAATCCAAGATCAAATTTTGCAGTAATTTCCTTAATTTTTCCTGCCATATCCATTGCATGCTGTTCTGTTTCAAGTTGACAAGGACCTGCAATAATACAAATCTTATTTTTATTTGAAATTTCAATATTTTGACAATTTACTTTAATCGCACTCATCTATGATTTTTTGCTGCTTTGATAAAAGAAGAGAATAAAGGATGTGGTGACAAAGGTCTAGATTTAAATTCAGGATGAAATTGCACTCCAATAAACCAAGGATGATTTTTTAGTTCAATTATCTCAGGAAGTTTATTATTTGGGGATAAACCTGAAAATATTAGTCCCTTCTTCTCAAATTTATCTTTATATGCAATATTGACTTCATATCTGTGGCGATGCCTTTCTTTAATTAGTCTATTTTTATAAATATCTTTAATTTTAGATTTATCTTTTAATATTGCATCATAAGAACCTAATCTCATGGTTCCACCTAAATCTTTATCTGTCCCTTTAATTTTTTTTCCACCACGCTCCCATTCATTCATTAATCCAATGATGTGAACTCCAGTTTTATCAAATTCTGAAGAGGTTGCTTTTTTAATCTTTAGCTGATTTCTTGCAAATTCTATAATTGCCATTTGCATTCCATAGCAAATTCCTAGAAAAGGAATTTTGTTAATTCTCGAATATTTGATAGCTTCAATTTTTCCTCCTGTTCCTCTTTTACCAAACCCACCTGGTATTAAAATGCCTGAAACATTTTTAAGTTTACTTTTTATTTCTGAAACTTTTAATTTTTCGGAGTCAATTCTTACTAAATTAACTTTTATATTATTTGCAATTCCACCATGAGTAAGAGCTTCGTCTAAAGATTTATAAGCATCTTTTAACTCAACATATTTACCAATTATTGCAATATTAACATGTTTCTTTGTATTAAGAGTTATTTTTGTAATCTTCTTCCAAGGAGTTAAATTATTAGATTTTTTAGATTTAAGTTTAAAATAATTCAAAACTTGAACATCTAATTTTTCTTTTGCAAAACTGATTGGTGCTTCGTAAATAGTTTTTACATCAACCGTTTCAATTACATTTTTTATATCGACATTACAAAACAAAGATATTTTTTTTCTATGCTCTAGTGGTATAGGTCTTTCTGATCTGCATATGATTATATCAGGCTGAACACCTATACTTCTTAATTCTTTAACTGAATGTTGTGTTGGTTTGGTTTTAATTTCATCTGAAGCTTTTAGATAAGGCACTAAAGTTAAATGGATAAATAAAGCATTTTTTTTTCCAATATCATTTGAAAACTGTCTTATTGCTTCTATAAATGGAAGACTTTCAATATCACCAACGATGCCACCTATTTCACAAATTACAAAATCTTCTTTAGAAGTATCGTGTTTAATAAATTCTTTTATCCTATCAGTAATATGAGGAATAACTTGCACTGTTTTTCCTAGATATTCTCCTTTTCTTTCTTTTTTAAGTACATCGCTATAAATTTTTCCAGTTGTAATGTTGTCTGTTTTCTTTGCTGTCACTCCTGAAAATCTTTCATAGTGACCTAAATCTAAATCTGTTTCAGCACCGTCATCTGTTACAAAAACTTCTCCATGTTGAAATGGACTCATTGTACCTGGGTCTACATTTAAATATGGATCTAATTTTCTTAAACGAACTTTGTAACCTCTTGATTGTAATAAATACGCAAGGGACGCTGAAGAGAGACCTTTACCAAGGGAAGAGACCACGCCGCCAGTGACAAAGATATATCGCGCCATGGAATTATCTTATAGACCTTAAAAATGAAAATGAAAAGGATTTTAATTAATTATTTTCAGGAATTGCAGGTGTATCTTCGGTTTTTTCATCAACTTTATCTAAAACAGATCCTGATGGAGTAAGCTCGCCCCTTGACACTATAGTTAATGCTAAACTGCAAATTATAAATAAGGTAGCAACAATCGCAGTTGCTTTGGTCATAAAATTTCCAGCAGATCTTGAAAACATAAAGCTTTCTTGTGAAACGCCTATTCCAAGTGCTCCACCTTCAGATTTTTGCATTAATACTAATATTACTAGAATAAAAGCAAATACGATATTTAGTACAAGTAATATGTTTTCCATTTGGGGTTAATTATATGTTTTTTTAATTATATCAATAAATTTCTTCGAATTTTGGGAAGCACCGCCAATTAAAAAACCATCAAGATCTTTAATTGTTTTTAAATCATTAATGTTTTTAGGATTTACTGATCCACCATACAATATTTTTGGTTTTTTTTTCCCAAACTTATTTTTAATAAACTTTATTGTTTCCTCTAGATCTTTTAATTTTGGAACTTTTCCAGTCCCAATTGACCAAACAGGTTCATAGGCTATAAAGCAGTTTTTTTTCTTTGATATTTTATTCAAACCTTTTTTAATTTGTCTTAGTAAAACTGATTTAGTTTTTCCATTTTTTTTTTCTTTAAGAGTTTCACCGATACAAAAAATTACTTTTAAATTTGCTTTCAAAGCACTTTTGATTTTTTGATTAATTAGTTTATTAGTCTCTCCTTTTTCTCTATTTTCTGAATGTCCAATTATAACATAATTAGCACCTATATTTTTCAGCATTCTAGAATTGATAAACCCAGTATGAGGACCATAATCATCACTTTCATGACAATTTTGCGCACCTATATCTATTAAACAATTTTGAAATTTTCTGAAAAAAGAACTTATTAAAGTAAAAGGTGGGCAATAAATTATTCTACCTTTATTAATTTCCTTGGATTTTGAAAATTTTATTACTTTATTCAATGTATTTAATGAATTAGTGTTTCCATACATTTTCCAATTTGCAATAAAATACATATATTTATTTGTCATCAGGTATTTTTTAATCTATAGGTTTGCTTTTTATAGATCAATAAATTTATAAAGTAATGTTAGGTAGTTTTAGAAATTTTGCAAAAAGTAAATTTGCTGGCATATTTGTTTTTTTAATGATTATCCCATTTGTTTTTTGGGGTATGGGTAGTATTTTTAGCAGCGGAAATACAAATAATCTTGCTAAAATAAACGATACAAATATATCTACACAAGAATTTATAGATTTTGTAAACAATTCAAACATACCTCAACAAACAATTAGAGAAAATATAGATGATAATATTATTGAAGAATTATTGTCTACACTCATTTCTACAACTTTGATTAATTTAGAAATAAATGATTTAGATATTATAATTTCTGAAAATACCTTGTTAAACCAAATTAAGAAAAATAAAAACTTCTTAGATGAAAATAAAAAATTTCAAAGAACTAAATATGAAAAATTTTTATTAGAAAATAATCAATCAGCAGCAATTTTTGAAAAAAGATTAAAAGATAGAGAATTACAAAAAAATTTATTTGATTATTTTGGAGCAGGTTTAATAGCACCTGAATTTTTAGTTAAAAAACTTTTTATAGAGGAGAATAGTAAATTAGATTTAGAATTTATTAACTTAAAAGAGTTTTATAAAAAAAAAGAGGATATCAATAACCAGGAATTAATTAATTTCCTTAAAGAAAATAAAGATAAACTAAAAGTCGAATATATTGATTTTAAATACGCAATATTAAATCCTAAAAATCTAATTGGTACGGATGAATTTAATCAATCTTTTTTTGATAAAATAGATGACATAGAAATTGATATTTCAAACGAAATAAATTTTGAAACAATTGTTTCAAAATTAAATATTGAATCTGTTACGTCAACTAATTTTAAACTTTCATCAACAAGTAATGAAATAGAAAAGAAAATATTTGAATTACGAAATAATAAATTTGATATTTTTGAAAATGAAAATGATTATATTCTATATAAAATAGATAAAAATGAGGAAAGAGAACCTGATCTAAAAGATTTACAAACTAGAGATGAGATTTTGGAATTTGTATATCAAAAAAACAAATTTGATTACAACGCCAAATTAATCGAAAATATTCAAAATAATAATTTCAAAGATGATGATTTTAAAAAATTAGGTCAAGATAATATTGAAAATATAACTTTAAATTCAATAAGGGATAATAAGAAATTTAATATTAATGCTGTTAAACTTTTATATTCTCTCCCAATTAATTCATTTACATTAGTAAATGATGAAAAAGAAAACATATATTTGGCTAAAGTCAAAAATTTTAAAAGTGAAAAAATAGACAAGAATGATGAAAAATTTAAAGATTATTTAAATAAAGAAAATTTTAACAATAAAAACTCTATTCTAAAATCATATGATTTGTTATTAAACAAAAAGTATGATGTAGTACTTAATCAAAAAACAATAGATAGAGTTAAAAATTTCTTTAAATGAAAATAAATCGAAGCTTAAAAGATTTCAAGTTTCGACATAGAAATAAACATAATCAAATTATATATACTTCAAAAAAAATTAAAAATGACGATGAAGTTCTTAATTTAATTGACAATTTTTTAGAAGAGAAAAATAGTTTTATCTTTGAGTCAGTAGAAAAAGGGAAAATCAAAGGTAGATATACCATATTTGGAAAAAATCCTGATAAAGTTTGGGAATTTAATAATAATCAAAGTTATATTATTAGAAAAAACAAAAAGATTAAATTAAAAGATAAACCAAGTAATTTAATTGAAAAAATAATTGAGGATTTTAAATTTGAAACTCCGAAAAATTTACCTAAGATTTGTTCTTTAATTTCAGGATATTTTTCTTATGACTCAATCAGATACATAGAGAAAATTCCAAATAATTGTAAAAATGATCTTCAATTACCTGATGTAAGACTTTTACGTCCTAGAACACTGGTAATACATGATAATTTAAAAAAAGAAATTTTTTATATATGTAATATTTTTAAAGATGAAAAAATTACCAATTACAAAAAAAAATACAATGAAATACAATCTGATCTTTTTAAATTATATATCCAGTCATCAATTAAAAAAATTGATAAAAAGATCATCAAGAATTCTAATAATATAAAAGTTAAATCAAATACATCTAAAAATAAATTTTTATCAATGGTCAACAAAGCAAAAAAATATATAAAATTAGGTGATATATTTCAGGTAGTTTTAAGTCAAAGATTTGAAGCTAAACTTACAAAAAAACCTATAGATATTTATAAAAAACTTAGAATAACTAACCCTTCGCCATTTATGTTTTTCTTTAATTTCAATGATTTTCAAATAATTGGAGCAAGTCCTGAAATATTGGTGAGGCTAAGAAATGATAAGATTACAGTAAGACCCATCGCAGGAACAAGGCCAAGGGGGAAATCTATTAAAGAAGATCGTTTTTATGAAAAAGATCTTTTGAGAGATAAAAAAGAACTTTCTGAGCATTTAATGTTGTTAGATTTGGGAAGAAATGATGCAGGTAAAGTCTCAAAAATTAATACTGTTAGAGTTACAGAGAGTTTTATTATAGAAAAATACTCTCATGTTATGCATATAGTCTCTAATGTAGTTGGTGAATACAATAAAAAATTTTCAAAATTTAAATCTCTTTTAGCTGGTTTTCCAGCAGGGACAGTGTCTGGTGCTCCTAAGATTAGAGCAATGGAAATTATAGATGAACTGGAAACAACAAAAAGAAAAGTTTATGCAGGAGGAATTGGTTATTTCTCTGCAAATGGAGAATTTGATACTTGTATTGCTTTAAGAACAGCAGTTGCAAAAAAAGATAAATTTTATGTTCAGGCAGGAGCTGGTATAGTCGCTGATAGTAAACCTCTAAAAGAATATGAAGAAACAGTTAATAAAGCTAAAGCTTTAATCAATGCTTTAAGATGAAAAAAATAATTTTAATTGATAATTACGATAGTTTTACTTTTAATCTTTTTCACTATCTATCTTCATTAAAAGTTGATGTAGATGTAATTAGAAATGATCAAATTACGTCCAGTGGAATTTTGAAGAGAAAATATAAGAAAATTGTAATCTCTCCTGGACCTGGTAATCCTAATCAATCAGGCAATTGTCTTAAAATTGTAAAATCTCTCTATAAAAAAATACCTATACTTGGAGTTTGTCTAGGTCATCAAATAATAGGACAAGTATTTGGGTCTAAAATTATTCAAGCTAAAAAGCTCATGCATGGTAAAACTAGCCAAATTTTAACTAAAAAAGTTGGTATTTTAAATAATCTTCCAAAAACTTTTGAGGCAACTCGCTATCATAGTCTGATAATTGATAAAAAATCATTGTCTGAAGATCTTGAAATTACTGCTGAAACTAAAGACGGCTTAATAATGGGTGTAAGACATAAAAAATATCACGTTCATGGAGTGCAATTTCATCCCGAAAGTATTAAAACTAAATTAGGTATAAAAATTTTAAAAAATTTTATTAAAATTTGAAATAAATGAAACAATTCATTGAAAAAATTAAAAATAGGCAAGATTTGTCATTTGAAGAAAGCAAATTAGCTTTTGAATTTTTAATGGAAGGAAAAGCAGAAGATCAAGAAATATTTGATTTTTTAACACTTCTATCATCTAAAGGTGAAGCTTCAGATGAAATAGCGGGTGGAGTTTTTGTTCTTAGAAATAAGTCTAAAAGAGTAAATGTAGAAAATTGTGTCGATACATGTGGCACTGGTGGAGATGGCATGAATACGCTTAATATTTCTACAGCATCTGCGTTATTGCTTGCAAGTATGGGTGTTAAAGTTGCAAAACATGGAAATAAAGCTGTATCTTCTAAGTGTGGATCAGGTGATGTTTTGGAAGCTTTAAATATCAAAATAAATTTAGAACCAAATGATATAGAAACACAAATTAACAAAAATAATTTTGGTTTTATGTTTGCACCTAATTATCACAGTGCAATGAGGTTTGTCGGTCCTACTAGAAAAAAAATAGGAAAAAGAACTATATTTAATATGATAGGACCATTAAGCAGTCCCGCTTTAGTAAAGAGGCAAGTAGTTGGGGTCTTTGATAAAAAACTTTTAAAGATATTTGCTAATGCTTTAAATAATTTAGATATTAAATTTGCATGGATTGTAAATAGTGAAGATGGTTTAGATGAGATTTCACCTTATGCAAAAACGAATGTTATTCAACTAAAAGATAATGAAATTTCTGAGATTATAATTGATCCAACAGAATTAAACGTTAATGCAAATAAATTTGAAAATCTAGTTGGTGATGATGCAAAATTTAATGCAGAAAAAATGATTAACATATTTAAAGGCGAGGATAATGATTTTTCTAAAGCTGTATGCTTAAATGCTGCGGCAGGATTAATAGTAAATGAAACTCATCAAAATTTTGCTGATGCATATAATAATGCAAGAGAACATATTTTATCTAATAAAGTTATCAAACATTTAGAAAAAATTCAAAATGGCTAAAAATGTTCTTGAAAAAATAATTGATAAAAAAATTGAAAAAATAGTAAATTTAAAAAAAACTATTTCACTGGAATCATTAGATGAATTAATTAATACAAATAAAACATTTATTGATTTTAAAGAAAAAATCAAAAATAACATTAAAGAAGACAAGTACTCTGTTATTGCTGAAATTAAAAAAGCTAGTCCTTCAGCGGGTATTATTATCAAAGATTATGATCCTGTTAAAATAGCTAATATATATAATATTAATAAAGCCACTTGTTTATCGGTTTTGACTGAAGAAGATTTTTTTTTAGGAAATATGATACATATTAGCAAGATTAAACAAAAAGTTAATTTACCAATTTTATGTAAAGACTTTTTTGTAGATAAATTTCAAGTACCTTTGGCAAAAAGTTACGGAGCTGATGCAATATTGATTATATTAGCTGGTGTTAGTGATAAACTTGCTGATGATTTATACAATGAAGCACTTAAATTAAACATGTCGGTAATTGTTGAGGTTCATACTATCGAAGAAGCAAAGAGTTCCTTAAGATTTAAAGATGCTTTGATTGGAATAAATAATAGAAATTTAAAAACTTTAAAAACTGACATAAATACAACTTTTGATATTCATGATGTTTTAGTTGATCACCCTGGTCCATTAATTTCTGAGAGTGGAATTAAAACAAAGGAAGAGCTGTTGGAACTCTCAAACAAAACATCTATCAAAACTTTTTTAATTGGTGAATCACTTTTGAAAGATCTTGATAATAATTCTATTTTTTCAGTTCTTTAGTCTAATAATCCCCTATTTTATTGATTTTTTTACTATTGTTAATTGTAGAGAACTTTTGTAGAACAGATTTTGTACGATATTTGTTCTTATGCTAACAAAAAAACAAAAAAACCTGCTTTTATTTATCAACAAGAAGTTGAGAAGTTCCGGCGTATCTCCTTCTTATGAGGAAATGAAAGAATCTTTAAATTTAAAGTCTAAATCAGGAATTCATAGATTAATCAGTGCATTGGAAGAAAGAGGATTTATTAAAAGACTAGCTCATAAAGCAAGGGCATTAGAAGTAATTAAATTACCGGAGACAGCTTCAGCAAATGACATTTATAATAGTTTTTCACCAAGTGTCATTAAAGGTGGCTTAGATGATGAAAAACCTATGTCTGATGATGTAGAAGTGCCTGTTTTAGGAAAAATAGCAGCTGGAACACCTGTAGAAGCTATTCAAAATGAAGTCTCAAGAATTCCATTGCCAAGTAACTTAGAAAAAAATGGTGATTATTTTGGTCTTAAAGTACAGGGAGACTCAATGATTGAAGCCGGAATTAACGAAGGTGATACTGTTATTATCAAAAGAACTGATACAGCTGATAATGGAAAAATAGTTGTTGCATTAATTGATGAACATGAGGCGATGCTAAAAAGAATTAGAAAAAAAGGTAAAGTCGTAGCACTTGAAAGTGCAAATAAAAACTACGAAACTAAAATCTTTGGTCCAGACAGAGTTAAAGTTCAGGGCGTATTAGTATCTTTATATAGAAACTTCTAGCAAAATAGTCTAAACATTTTTAATGAAAAAAGTAGCAACAAGATTTGCTCCATCCCCTACTGGACCTTTACATATCGGTGGTGTGAGAACAGCTTTATTTAATTGGTTATATTCTAAAAACCAAAAAGGCAATTTTTATTTAAGAGTTGAAGATACTGACAAAGAAAGATCAAAAGATGAATATAAAGATCAGATAGTTAAATCCCTTAGATGGATTGGTATAAATTACGATGGAGAAGAATATATACAATCAAAAAAGATTGAAGATCATATAAAAGTTGCAAATGAATTACTTAAAAACGGTCATGCATATAAGTGTTATTGCTCAAATGAGGAAATAGAAGAACAAAAAAAAAGAGCAAGACAAAAAAAAATTCCTTACATCTATGACAGGAAATGGAGAGATAAGAAAGAAGCTGATGCTCCAAAAGATATTAAACCTGTTATCAGGTTTAAAAGTAAAATTGATGGCACATCTATATTAAAAGATTTAGTTCAAGGTGATGTTGAAATAGATAATAATACTATAGAAGATTTTATTATCTTAAGAAATGATGGCACACCAACATACAACTTATCAGCATCAGTTGATGATCATCAAATGAATATGACTCATATAATTAGAGGTGATGATCATAAAATTAATACCTTTAAACAAATCCAAATTTATCAAGCAATGAAATGGGAATTACCCTCATTTGCTCACATACCTTTAATACACACAATTGAAGGAAAAAAATTATCAAAGAGAGATAAGGCATCTACATTAGATGATTTTTCTAAAATTGGTATTATGCCAAATGCTCTAAGAAATTATCTTCTTAGATTAGGATGGTCTTATAAAGATAAAGAAATATTCACCCTAGATGAAAGTATTGAGTATTTTAATCTCGAAGGAATTGGTAAATCTCCTTCAAAACTAGATATGAGTAGAATTTTATCGATGAATGAACACTATATTAAAAATATTGATGAGAACGATTTGTTTAATCAATTAATTGATTACTGCAAATTTTATAAAAATGAGATTAAATCAGTTAAAAAAGATACAATTAAGAAATCTCTAACTTTCCTGAAAAACAAGGCTAAAACCTTAGAAGATATATTTAATAATGGTCAATATATATTGGTGGATGAAGTCAATTTTAATCAAGATGATATTAAGTTAATTGACAATAAGGCCAAAAAAGTCATATCAGAATTCAGTGCTAAATTTAGCAACATTGATAAACTAAGCAAAGAAACATTGGAACCAATAGTTAACGAGTTGATAAAGTCAAATGATACTAATTTTAAAGGGGTTGGGCAGCCTTTGAGAATAGCTTTAACAGGTTCAAAATTTGGACCTGGAATATATGACATAATTATTTCACTTGGAAAAGAAGAAGTAACTAAAAGATTAACCAATAAGAAACTTAGTTAATACCGAAGAAGCTTCATCTGAGGATGAAGTTTTTGATCTGATTTTAGTTAAAGTTTTCTCACAATCATTAATTTGTTTTTTCATTAATTCTGGATTTTTTAAAAAATAGACAACTGAATTGTAAATCTCTTTGGCATTACACTCTTTTTGAATTAATTCTGGAATTATTTCTTTGTTATTAATTATATTAATAATATTAGCAAACTTTATTTTAACCAACATTTTGACAATTAAAAAATTCAAAAAATTCATTTTATAGATAATAATAGAAGGAACTTTTGCATTACATATTTCAAGAGAAACTGTTCCAGATTTAGAAACTGCGAAAATAGATTTATCTAATAGTTGTCTTTTAATATTTTCTTCAGAAATTACTTCAACATTTTTGACATTTGTATTATTTATTTTTTCTTTTATTAAGTTCTTATTCTCATCAGTTGTGTGAAAAATAAAAGTGAATTTATCAAATTTTGCATTCATCATTTGAATAAAATCAATCAGGATAGGTAAAAGTAAATTTACTTCAGATGATCTACTACCACAAAAAAGGGAGATAATTTTTTTATCATTTAATACGAGATTAGATATATCTATTTTATTTTTTATTTCTTGTTCTAATAAAGGATGACCAACAAAAGTATTTGGAATATTTTCTTTATCAAAATATTTTTTTTCAAAATCGAATAATAATAAAATATGATCTAAGAATTTTTTAAACTTTTTAACCCTTCCCTCTCGCCAAACCCACACTTGTGGAGCTACATAATGTATTGTTTTTATATTAGGATTAATTTTTTTTACTTTTTCAGCAACTCTTAAAGTAAAATCTGGGCTATCTACACTAAATAAAATGTCTGGATTAAATTCAATTATCTTTTTAACAGTTTCGTTAATTTTGTTTCTGATTTTAAATAAGTTTAAAATGACACTGGTAAAACCAATGTAAGTTATTTCTTTAAGATCATATATTGATTTCACTCCAAGTGAATTTAAATGAGAACCTCCAACACTTAAATATTCTAAATCTGAATGATTTTGTTGAAGTTTAGTAACCACAGTTGATGCTAATTTATCGCCTGAAGGTTCACCAGTTAAAACAAATATCTTTTTCATTTTACTGAAATAAACATCCTATTCATGTTAGCAAATTTAATGCATTTACTTTTATCTAAAAAAACGTGTTGTTTGCTTTTAATAACAATACCTTTTAATCCTGCACTCTTGCTTTGTTTTAAAGTTTTTAATCCAATAGTAGGTAAGTCAACTCTAAGGTCTTGTTTCTTTTTTGGAAACTTAACTAAAACCCCATGACTTCTAAATTTTTTACTTTTACTTTTTTCAAGCATTTTTTTAGTTCCACCTTTTCCTTCTATAGAAATTACTTTTTTGTTTCTAACAACAACTCCTTGGCTAAAATTATATTGTCTTAAATTATTCAATCCTTTAATTGCTATATTGATATCTAATTGATCTTGTTTATTTGGTTTAATTTTAGAATAATTACCTTTTTTTAATGAAAGTTCAGGATTAAATTTAAGTGAATTTTCAGTTTTGATCTTATTTTGCCCTAATATTTTAATGATTTCTTTAAGTATTGCTGCATCTCCAAGTTTGGATGCTTTAATAATTCTTGGAATATAATAAATACCTTTGAAGTCTAATTTAAGTTTAGAAAAGTTTGGTTTATTTACCTTTCCTGCAAATAAGACTTTTTTACATTTATTTTCATTAAGAATGTTAATGATTTTACCAAATTGACCTATAGAAACTGAATAAGATTTTTTATCTTGTTTAAATTTCTTTGATTTTGATAAATCAATTATTAAATATTTTATTTTTCTTTTTTTGATAGTTTTAAGAATTTCCTTTGGAAAGTCAGTATCACCAAAAATTAATCCTATCATTTTATGAAAATGGTGTGCAAATAGATCTTTTTTTATCTTTTGTTATAAAGTCAATTACATTTTTAACTAATGGATTTTCTTGAAAAGATCCATTTAATTTACTTATATTTTCATTGATATTCTTTGTTGCGAAAATCTCCTTATAAGCTTCACTTAGACCTAATATATCCTTATTATCAAATTTTGCTCTTCTCAATCCTATTAAATTTAATCCTTGTAGTGAGTTTCTATTTCCAGTCGATAATCCATAAGGGATTACATCGTGTAATACTCCTGTCATACCACCAATCATAGCCATTTTACCAATTCTTGTGAATTGTTGAACTGCAGAATTACCTCCTATAACAACATTATCTTCAATGATTGCATGTCCTCCTAATGGAACATTATTTGCAATTATTACATTGTTTCCTACCTGACAATCATGAGCAATATGTGATGAAATCATAAATAAACAGTTATTTCCAATAACTGTTTTACCACCACCTCCAACTGTTCCCGGATTAATTGTTACATATTCTCTAATCTTATTGTTATCTCCAATGATCAAATTTGTTGACTCACCGTTATATTTTAAATCTTGTGGGTCATTAATAGAAACAAATGGGTATAACTTATTTGATTTACCAATTTTAACATTTCCTGAAATATTAACATGAGATTGAATTATAGTATTTTCTCCAATTTCAACATTGGGGCCTATTACACAATAGGGACCTATTTTAACGTTTTTAGAAATCTTTGCTGTATTTTCTACTATTGCAGTTTTATGTATCATTTATTTTCTCTAATAAAATTTTTTAAATCTTTAGCGGGATAACCCATAACTTTAGTATTATCAGGTATATCTTTAATTACTCCACTACCACCACCAATTTGAACATTATTTCCTATTTTCAAATGTCCTGAAATTCCAGCCTGACCACCAATCATCACATTATTTCCTAATACTGAACTTCCAGCAAAACCAACTTGACCAGCTATAATACAATTTTCCCCAATTTTAACATTGTGAGCTATATGAATTTGATTATCTAAATAACTGTTTTTTCCAATGATAGTATTTGAAAGAGAACCTCTATCAATTGTTGAACCGCAACCAATTTCAACATTATCTTCAATTATAACAATTCCTATTTGAGGATACCTAAAATTTGATTTTTTGTCAGGAAAGAAGCCAAATCCTTTTTTTCCTATAACACTTCCATCTAATATATGAACATTATTTTTAATAAATGTATTTCTAATAATTACATTTGAGCCAATAGAACAGTTGTCGCCAATAGATACATTTTTTTCTATAATTGTATTATGGCCAATTAGACAATTAGATCCAATTTTAACATTTTTACCAATTAAAACATTTAAACCAAATTTTACTTTTTCCTTAAATTCAGTATTTTCAATTACTTTTACTGTCTCATCAAAATTATCTGAAACGGAGGCCGGATAAAAAATTTTGGTTATTTTTGCAGTATCTAACAATATATTTTTAGAAATTATACTTTTACATGTTTTTGGTAAATAAGATTTGAGATTTTCACTTGTAATGCAATATGAAGCTTTAGTATTTTTTGCTAGTTCAATATATTTTTTTGAATGAAAAAAAGTAATATTATTTTTTTCTGATGAGCTAAGATCTTTTATATCTGTAATTTTATCTGAGTCAGAATTCTGATCATTATTAAGTCCTATAGACTTAAGTAATTCATTTACAATATATGGACCAGTGTTTTCAAAAAATGGATTAGTCACATTAAGTTTAATATCAAAACTTAATTTAAATACTTATCAAGAATTATTGCTAATTATTTCCTATCTACAATTGTTGCAGACCATTGTGCATCTGCCATTTTTTTTCCTGATACAAAAGCTTCTCCCTTATATTTCCATACTTTACCATGTGATCTTATAGCTTCGATGTTTAATTCTAATTTGCAATCAGGTATTACAGGATTTCTAAATTTTGCTTTTTCAACGCTCATTAAAAAAACTAGTTTATTTTCATAAGTTTCTTTAGGAATACCATGAGCTGTTAAAGCAGCAGCGGCTTGACCAAAGGCTTCGACAATTAAAACACCTGGCATAACTGGTTGCCCAGGAAAATGTCCTTGTACAAAAAAACTATCTTTTTTAACATTAACAATAGCTGTTGCAGTAGATAATTTTTTTATGTTTCTTAATTCATCAATTAAAAGCATAGGTTCTCGATGAGGTAAAAGGTTAGCTATATCTTCTTTATTTAGAATGTCTGACATATTAATCTATTTTCTTAATTTTTTTATTTACTTCATCTAATATATCTTTTGATATATCTAGTTGTGAATTTGAAACAATTAATGCATCTTTTTTTAAAAGTAAATCAATTGAATTTTCCTTTGCATAATTAATAACAATTTCATCTATTTTAACCATAAAATTTTTGCTTAATTCTATATTTTTCTTATTTAATTTGTCCAAATCTTTTTTTTTATTTGAGTGATATTTTTCAACATTTTGCTGATGTTGGTTCACTTCATTTTCAAAATCTTTTTCATTTAAAACATTCTTTTTAGATAATATTTGATTTTTTTTATTTCTTAATTCATCTTCTTGTTTTTTATGTTTATTTAAAAGTTTATTAGACTCTTCAGTAATTATTTCTTTTATTTTTTTACCGACTAAAGAATCTTTAACAATTAAATTTATATCTATATACCTTACAGGAAATTGAATTTTATTTTCATTTGAAAATGCATATGTACTAAAAAAACAAATAATTAAGAAGATTTTGATATATTTCATTTATGAATTAAAACGTAGTTCCTAAATTAAATCTAAATGACTCTGTTTTATCCGATGATTTTTTTGATAATGGTTGAGCTAAACTAAAACTTAAAGGTCCTATAGGTGTATACCAATCCACGCCTATGCCTATTGAACTTCTTAAAGCGCTTGAGTCGTTAATTGCTGAATTATAATCAACACCCCAAACATTAGCAGCATCATAAAACATATTAAAATCGATAGTTTCAAGAGACTCAAAAATAGGAAGTTCTGTTGCAGCATTAAACGAAGCTAAATAATTACCTCCTACAAAATCACCTCCATCGATTGGACCAACCTTTCCTCTCTCAAATCCTCTCAGTTTATTTGATGGTAAGTATAATCTGTTAGAAATTCTCACATCATCTTCACCTAAGGAATTCGCAGCTTTTCCATAAATTGAAATTGATGTTACAAGATCATCAAAATACTCATAGTAGTTCTTTATCTCATAACTATTTATTAAAGTTTGATTATCCTCAATATTAAGAGGTATTGCCTGGTAGAAAGTTGAGATAAAACCATCTGAAGGTTGATAACTTTGATCTCTTTTATCAAATTGTAAGGAATAACTCGCTGTTGCGTCTAAATAGTCACCCTCTTGTTTTTTTAATAATGAAGATGCAGATGAAGCTGTATCTAGAGATTCATAACTTAAAGAAAAATTAGGTCTAATATAAAAGTCTTCAAGATGTTCAAATTTAGTACCAATTAAAAAACCAGTATTTGAAGTTTTATAACCAAAATTTGTAAGTCTATCTGTTTCTTGGGACTCTACAGATAATATTAAATCTCTTTCTGAATTTTTATAGTTTGGTTTTGTATATGCAAATAACCCTCTTATAGTTTCTTCACTTAAAGATAAATTACTGTCAAGTTTAATGCCTTTTCCAAGAAAATTATTTTCCTGTATACCAAAAGAAGTTGAAGCACCAGAAGTTCCTATACCTGCACCAGCACTGATTTGTCCAGTAGGCTTTTCCTCAACTGTTATATCAATAATTTTTAGCGAATTATCATCTGTATCAAGAATTTTTGAATCAACTTTTTTAAAAATATTTGTTGATTTAATATTATTAATTGATTTTTGAAAAAGAATATTGTTAAAAGGATCTCCCTCATCAATTATAAACTCATTTCTTATAACATCTTCAATTGTTACGTTATTTCCAAAAATATTAATCTTACTTATATAAATATTTGGTTGGTTATCTAGAATTTTAATAGTTACGTTAATTTTATTATCCAAAATTTTTTCATCAATAGTTGCATTTATAAACTCATAAGATTTGTTTGAAGCAATCGTTTCAATTTCATCTAACATTTTTTCAACAATTTTTAATGAATATTTTTCACCCGAAAATTTGTTTAATTTATTTTCTATTTTCTTAAAATATTTTTTCTCAAAATCAGTTGGTAACTCAATTTTAAAATTTCCAAAATAAAATTTTGATCCACTTTCTATATTGAAT
>CACOQC010000010.1 GCA_902629215.1 uncultured Pelagibacteraceae bacterium
ACACAAGATATGGGGATAGACAAGGAAGGAAATAAAAAAGATAGCTTCGAACCAGGAATAAATCTTTTAGGAAAAGTTACAGTATTTGCAGAAGGTTGTAGAGGACATCTTGGAAAACAACTAATTAAAAAATTTGAGCTAGATAAAGATAAAGATCCTCAGCAATATGGTATTGGCTTTAAAGAAATTTGGGAAATAGATGAAACAAATCATACGGAGGGATTAGTAATGCATACTGCTGGTTGGCCCTTAGATAATAATACGTATGGTGGAAGTTTTATGTATCATGCAGAAAATAAACAAATCTTTCTTGGTTATGTAATTGGGCTTGATTATAAAAATCCTCATTTATCTCCTTTTGATGAGTTTCAAAGATTTAAAACTCATCCAGCAATTAAAAAAATTATTGAGGGAGGAAAAAGGATTTCTTATGGGGCAAGAGCTCTAATAGAAGGTGGATTTCAAAGTTTACCAAAAATGTTCATGCCCGGAGCATTGTTAATTGGATGTGATGCAGGCACATTAAATATGCCTAAAATTAAAGGATCACATACAGCCATGAAGAGTGGGATCATTGCTGCAGAAGCAATAAATGAACATATAAAAGAAAACAAGGATTTATCAGTTTTTGAAGAAAAATTAAAAAAAAGTTGGTTATATAAAGAGCTTTATGAAGCAAGAAATGTTAAACCCAGTTTTAGTTGGGGATTAATTTTAGGCATTATATTTACAGGAATAGATCAGATTTTATTTAGAGGGAAACTACCTTTTACTCTAAAACATAAGCATGCTGATCATGAAACATTAAAATTAGCAAGTGAAATGCCAAAAATAGATTACCCAAAACCCGATAATATAATTACATTCGATAAAACCAGCTCAGTTTATCTCACGGGCACTAATCATGCTGATAATCAACCAGTGCACCTAAAACTTAAAGATGCATCATTACCGATAAGTTATACACTAGAAAAATTTGATGAACCTGCCCAACGATATTGCCCTGCAGGTGTATATGAAGTTCAACAAGAAAATGGTTTGAACAAATTTGTTATAAATTCTCAAAATTGTATTCATTGTAAAACTTGTGATATTAAAGAACCATCACAAAATATTACTTGGGTTACTCCTGAGGGTGGTGGTGGTCCAAAATATGGTAATATGTAATTAGGATAAATCTATTGCAAATTTCTTGAGTGTTTCTATTGGAAGAATTTTAAGAGTGTTTTCGTGAGTACTTTTCAAATATATTGGACAACCTTTGCCTGCTTCAACTGCTTTTGCATACCAGCTTGCACATACACACCATCCATCTCCATCTTTCAATCCTGGAAAACCAAATTCAGGGTGTGGCGTTATCAAATCATTTCCAGCTTCTTTGCACCATTCTAAAAATTCTGTTGTAACCTTAGCACAAACAGTATGAACTCCATGATCATTATCGTCTGTATTACAACATCCATCTCTATACCAACCTGTCATAGGATCGATTGAGCAACTTTCTAAATTTTCACCTAAAACATTTTTCTGTTTCTTATTATTCGTAGACATTATATATATTTTCGTCAATATTTGCGTTGAATGAAATAGATCTTCTTTCTTCTTTTGTGTCTTTAAAAGGAAAAACTGTATGCATCAGATAATGAGGAAAAAAATAAAAATCACCTACTTTTGGTTTTATTGTTACAACAGAAGGAGATAAAAACATTCTTGATCCACTAATCAATTGAAGTGATCCTCCATAATATTCTTTATTTTTTTTCTGAGTGTGTTTTCCAAAGGTACTTGGCACTTTTAAAAAACCAGCACCTGATATATGTCCACTATGCCAGTGAGTTGGATTATATTCATGTTCAAACTGTCTAACAACCCAAGTATCTATGACATTTAATTTTGTTATTTTTTTTTTTAGCTCTATATCTATCCATTTTTGAATACAAACACCTAGAAAATTTAACCATCCACTTTTTTCAGCTATTTCTTTTTCAAGCAAAAATTCTTCGGTAACATCTCCAACGAGACTCTCACCAAAATTAAGTGTATCTTTTTTATTTTTATCTTTAACAATTTTATCAATATAATTATTTAATGTTTCAACTATATTGTTCGGAATTTTTGCATAAGCATATGTTGGACCAAATGGTCTTACAATTTTTAGATCAATTTTATCCATAGATTGTTAAATTTTAGTTGGATTAGGCTTTCCCTTATACACTTCTTCAGGATCAAATTTTTTTTCTTTTTCTAAAAATTTCATTTCTACTTTTCTTCCATTATCGATTGGTCCTAGAGGCACTGATCTATAAAAGCAAGATCGATAACCGACATGGCAACTTGCTCCATCTCCTATATCAACAGTCAACCATATAGAATCTTGATCATCATCTATTCTAATCTCAGTTACTTTTTGAACAAATCCACTTGTTTTACCTTTGTGCCAAATAGCTTTACGCGATCTACTAAAATAATGAGCTTCTTTAGTTTCTATAGTTTTTTTTAATGCTTCCACATTCATATAGCCATGCATAAGAATATCTTTTGTTTTAGAACACATAGTTATGACAGGAATTAAACCATCGTTATCAAATTTTGGCGAAAGAAGACTTCCTTCTTCTATTTCAGCTACATTTTCTCTTTTTTTGAACATATTCGGTGATTATGTAGCACATATATAGATATATTAAATATTTTAAAAATAAGTATTTATAGGTATAAAACGTCCAATGAAACTTGTTAAAAATACGGAAGATAATAAACAGCTAAAAAAAGTCTCTGATAAAGAAGCAGAAGATGCATTTAGAACTATCTTATCCTGGATGGGTGAAGATCCGTCAAGAGAAGGTTTGTTAGAAACTCCTAAAAGAGTAGTAAAAGCTTTTAAGGAATATTTCAAAGGTTATAAAGAAGATCCTAACCAAATTTTAGACAAAACCTTTGGAGATGTAGATGGATATGACGACATGGTAATCCAAAAAAATATCTCAGTTCAAAGTCATTGTGAGCATCATATGGCTCCAATCATAGGAAAAGCTCACGTAGCATATATTCCAAAAGATAGAGTTGTTGGATTAAGCAAATTAGCTAGAGTAGTTGAAGTTTTCTCAAAAAGACTTCAAACTCAAGAGAGATTAACTATGCAAATTGCGAATACACTAATGGAGTCATTAGAAGCAAAAGGTGTAGCAGTAACTATAGACTCAACTCATCAATGTATGACTATGAGAGGTATCAAAAAAGAGCAAGCTACGACCGTAACAAATTATTACTTAGGTCAATTTAAAGAAGATCTAAGTTATCAAAATAGATATTTAAGATTCATTAGCATAGCAAAAGAATAACAAATAAAGTGTCTGATCAATTTAAAGCCTTAATTCTTAATCAAAAAGGTGAGGACTTTACTAGAGAAGTTAAGTCCATAGATAAAAGTTTTTTAAAGCATGGTGATGTAACTGTTAAAGTTGATTATTCAGATTTAAATTTTAAAGATGGAATGATTTTAAAAAATGGTGGAAGGTTAGTAAAAGAATTTCCGCATATTCCAGGTATAGATTTTTCAGGAACTGTTTTAGAAAGTGAAAATTCAAAGTTTAAATCAGGAGATGAGGTAATATTGACTGGTTTTAGAGTCGGAGAAATTTTTTATGGGGGATATTCACAAATTGCAAAAGTTAATGGTGATTTTTTAGTTAAGAAGCCAAAAAATTTAACATCCAAACAAGCAATGATACTCGGAACTGCTGGTTTTACATCTTTAATGGCTGCATTTGCAATTAAAGCAAGAGAGGAAATATTACTTGGTGAAAAAATAAATAGTGTTTTAGTTACAGGTGCTACTGGTGGTGTAGGAAGTATAGCTGTTATTGCATTGAGTAAACTTGGATATAATGTAACTGCTGTAACTGGAAAGGACTCTAAAGCTGATTATTTAAAATCACTAGGTGCAAAAAGTGTTATAAATAGAGCTGAATTTGATAAAGATCCAAGACTTATTGATAAAGGATTATGGGATGGTGTTGTAGATACTGTTGGGGGAAAAATATTGGCTAACGCAATTGTTCAAACTAATCCAAATGGAATTATAGCAGTTTGTGGAAATGCAAATACTAATGAACTAAACACCAGTGTAATCCCTTTTATGTTAAGAGGAATTAAGTTATGGGGTATGGACTCTGCTAATTGCAGCATTAAACGAAGAGAGTTTATTTGGAGTGAGGCAGCTAATTTAGTTGATTTTAGTTTACTTGAAGGATCTGTTCAAACCGTAAGTTTAGAGGAATTAATTGAAACTTATCCTAAAATTTTAAAAGGTGAAATTTCAGGAAGAGTTTTGGTTGATTTAAACAAATAATGGATTGGGATAAATTAAAGATTTTTCATGCAGTTGCTGAGGCCGGAAGTTTTACAAATGCAACAGTAAACTTAAATTTAAGTCAATCAGCAATTAGTCGACAGATTCAATCATTAGAGCAAGAGTTAAAAGTTCAATTATTTGAAAGACATGCTAGAGGCCTTACCTTAACAGAAAATGGTGAGTATGTTTTTAAAACTGCACACGAAGTTATAAGTAAATTAAAAGAGGTAGAAACCTCTTTAGGTGATCAAAAAAATAAACCAACTGGAAAACTAACAATTACAACAGTTAGAAGTTTTGGAACACACTGGTTAACGCCTAGAATTCAAGAATTTATGAGATTAAACCCTGAAATTGAGATAGAACTAATTTTTGAGGATAAAGAACTAGATTTAAGCACCAGACAAGCTGACATTGGTATTTTTATGAGAAGACCTAAACAACTAAACTATATCCAAAAAAAGTTAGTTGATTTGAAGTACTATATATATGGATCAAACAAATACCTTGAAAAGCATGGTATGCCAAAAACAATTAATGACCTAAATAAACACAAATTTATTTCTTTTGGCAAAGGAGCACCTTCACCAGTTTATAATCCTGATTGGGCCCTAAAATTAGGTATGCCTGATGGAAAAAAAAGAAAAACCATAATGAAGGTAAACAGTGTTAGTGGATTGCTTCTTGCGGTGGAATCTGGAGTTGGGTTGGCTGCTCTACCTGAATATTTGGTAAGTAACTCAAACAATGTCATTAAAGTATTGCCTAAATCCGAGGGCCCAATTACAGAGGCTCATTTTGTTTACCCTCAATCTTTAAAGAACACAGCTAGAGTTCAGGCTTTTAGAAATTTTCTATTTAGTAAAATAGGCGATTGGAAATCATAATTTTCGCCTAAATCGACCACAACTAGAGGGTGCGACATAGTTGCGATTGATAATCATTATCATTGCGAATAATTATCATTATCAAATAATTATGCGGAAGAACACGGAGAAATAAATGAGAAAAATATCAATTTTGACATTAATCGTGTCTTTATTTGTTTCAGCTTTTGCTGTTGCAGATGAAGTTAACGTTTTTAATGCAAGACACTATAAAGCAGATTCTGAGCTTTATTCTAAGTTTACAAATATGACTGGTATTAAAGTTAATTTGATAAATGGAAAATCAGGTGCTTTAGAGAAAAGAATTCTTAGCGAAGGCGCAGATTCTTCAGCTGACCTATATATAACTGCGGACGCTGGAAGATGTGGTGCTATGGATTCTAAAGGTGCGCTTCAAGGTGGTTTATCATCTAAAGCTATCAAAGAAGCTGTTCCTGCAAGTTTTAGAACAAGCAAATGGGTTGGAATAGCAAAAAGAGCAAGAATAATTTATTATTCACCTGAAAGAGTTACAGGTGCTGAATTATCTGGAATGACTTATGAAGGTCTAGCTGATCCTAAATGGAAAGGTAGATTAGTAATTAGAAAATCTAGTAACATTTATAATAAGTCTCTTGTAGCATCATTAATTAAAAATAATGGAAAAGCTGCAACAGCTGCATGGGCTGAAGGGGTTGTTGCTAACATGGCAAGAACACCAACAGGTAATGATAGAGCTCAAATCATGGCGGTAGCAGCTGGCGAAGCTGATATTGCTGTTGCTAACACTTATTACTTAGCACTTATGTTGTCTGGTAAAAAAGGTGCAGAACAGCAAGAAGCTGCTAAAAAAGTTAAAGCTTTTTTCCCTAATCAAAATGATAGAGGAACGCATATGAATGTTAGTTGTGCAGCTTTAGTAAAAGGAGCACCTAATAAAGCTAATGCTATCAAACTTGTTGAGTTTTTATTAACTCCAAGTTCTCAAGAGCATTTTACAAATAATACTTTTGAGTTTCCAATGATTGATGGTGTTTCGCCAAGTCCATTAGTTGTAAATAATTTAGGATTAGATTTCAAACAAGATATGAAAACTAAACTAGCTTCTTATGGAAAAAATCAAGCTGCTGCAGTAGAGGTAATGACAGCCGCAGGTTGGAAATAAGTAAAGTGAAAGAAAAAAGGAAATTTATGTCTAATATTGATTTGAATAAATCTTCTAAAGCATGTTCCCCATGTAATTTGGAGTGTAAAAAAATCAATAAAAGAATAAATGACAGAAAAATTTCAGAAATTAAAACTAAGGAACTTCCGCATATCCTAAAAGTATTTAATTTCTGATTTTCTCTGGCAGTGTCCATGCTTTGGTAGGTGTCTCCTTCCTGAAGCATGGACATTAAAGAATTTCGTTTCTCTTCTGTTGAAAGAGTGTTCACTGTGATCAAGATGTCTCCTTAATTATAATGAACACTCTTTGAACAGAAAAAACAACGATTATGAAAACTGGTTATAAATTAAATAAGGTTATTTTTAAATTAAGAGAAGGTGATAAAGCCAGTAATCATAATGAATGCCCCATCGGTGGAAAATGGGTTGAAAAGACTACTGATGATTTTTTTAAGAATAAGAGAGTAGTTTTATTTAGTTTACCTGGTGCTTTCACACCAACATGTTCTTCATTACAACTACCAGGATTTGAGAATAGTTGTGATCGTTTTAAAAAATTAGGTATAGACGAAATTTATTGTTGTTCAGTAAATGATGCATACACGATGAATGCTTGGTCTGAAAAAATGAAGATTAAAAATGTAAAATTTATTCCTGATGGTAATGGATATTTTACAAAACAAATGGGGATGTTAATTTCAAAAGATCATTTGGGCTTTGGTAATAGGAGCTGGAGATACATGGCGGTTATTACTGATGGAATAGTTGAAAAATGGTGGGAGGAGCCTGGAATAAACAATGATGGATCTGATGATGATCCATACACTGAAACAATGCCCGAGAAATGCTTGGAATATCTTGCATCGGGTAGTGAGTAAATCTATTCTTAAAACATAAATTAATATATAAGACCCAAAAATGTCTAAAAATTTAAATGTTTGGTTTTTTCTGTCATTAATAATTTCTTTATTTGTTTTAATTCCTATTATTACAGTTTTTAGTAGTTTTTTTGATGACACATCTAATTATTATGTGATTTTAAAAGAGACTTTCTTAATTGAATACATCATTAATTCATCAATTTTATTATTTTTTGTATTACTTTTAACATTCTTACTAGGAACAGGTACTGCGTATTTAGTTTCATTTTATAATTTTCCGTTAAGTAATTTTTTTAAATGGGCGCTTATATTATCTTTTGCCGTGCCACCATATATTTACGCATATTCATTAACAGCGTTTTTTGAAAATTACGGTACAGCATATTCTATTTTAAAAAGTTTATTTGGTGATAATAACTACAATCAAAATATTCCAAAATTTGACGGTATGTTTGGTGCTATTTTATCAATCACTTTTTCTTTATATGCATATGTATATATACTTGCCAGAGCTTCTTTTTTGTATCAATCACAAAATTTAATAGAACTTGGAAAAAATTTAGGATTTACAAAATTTAAATCTTTTTACAAAATAATTCTACCAGCATCACGTCCAGCAATAGTTGCAGGTTTATCATTGGTAGCAATGGAAACTTTAGCTGAATTTGGAGCTGTTGACTTCTTTTCTATAAATACATTAACAACAGGTATTTATAACTCCTGGATAGCTTTTGATGATTTAGCCTTTGCTAATAGATTATCTTTTTTTCTTTTAATATTTATTTTTGCACTTTTTATAATAGAAAATTTTTCAAGAAAAAACGCAAAATATCATTTTAATAGTAAAGGAGGTTTTAAACAAAAAGAAAAATTTCAACTTACAGGAAGTAATTCTTTTTTTGCATTTATATTTTGTTTCTTTGTATTCTTTATGAGTTTTTTATTTCCATTAAGTCAGATGTTGTATTGGACAATAAAATTTCCTGAAAATTTTTTTGATTTACAAATATTTGATCTCTTAATGAATACTATTTATTTAGTAGTATTATCAAGTTTTATTTTGATAATATTTTCACTAGTATCTAATTATGGAAATAGAGTTTCTAATAATAAGATATTGAACATTTTTTCTACTTTATCTATTTCAGGTTATGCAATTCCGGGAGTAATTTTAGCAATTGCATTTATATCTTTCATAGCTTGGTTTGATGAAAGTGTAGTGAAATCTTTAGGTTTGTATTCTATAAAGAAAATATTTATAGGTTCAATTTTGGGATTAGTTATGGTTTATTTCATAAGATTTTATTCATTAGCATTTAATGGAATAAAATCAGGTTATGAAAAAATTAATATATCGGTTGATGAAAGCTCATATTTACTTGGTTATTCTAAAAGAAAAACGTTCATGAATATTCATGTTCCCTTTTTAAGAAATTCACTTTTATTTATTGCAATACTGATTTCTTTAGAAATAATTAGGGAATTACCAATTACCTTAATTTTAAGACCTTTTAATTTTGAAACCTTTGCAACTACAGCTTATATTTCTGCCTCAGAAGATTTGTTAGAAGCTGCAGCAGTTCCTTCATTATTTTTAATTTTAATTGCTGCATCATTCATTATAATAACTTCCAAATATATATTAAGAGATAATGACAAATAAAAATTTTTTTGAAATTGAAAATGTTGATTTTTATGTTGGTGGAAAAGCTAAGGTAAAAGATGTATCTTTTAAAATTGAAAATGAAGGTGATATAATTTGTCTTTTAGGGCCTTCTGGGATAGGAAAAACTACCATTTTAAGAACAATTGCTGGTTTGGAAAAAATTGATAAAGGATCAATAACACTTAATGGGAGAATCATTTCATCAAATGAGATTAATATAGAACCAGAAGATAGAAATATTTCTCTTGCCTTCCAAGATAATAGTTTATTTCCACATTATACTGTTGAAAAAAATATATTGTTAGGTGCGGAGAGAAATAAAGAGAAAAAAGATAAAAAGATAAGTTTAAAACAAATAGTTGATTTACTTGATATATTTCACATACTTAATAAATATCCACATCAAATTAGCGCTGGTGAAGCCCAAAGAGCTTCATTAGCAAGATCTTTAATTACTCAGCCGGATCTTTTATTGCTTGATGAGCCTTTATCAAACGTTGATCAGAGTTTTAAAGAAGAAATTCAAGTTAGACTTAAAAAAATTTTAAACCAATTAAAAATTACAACAATCATAGTCACTCATGATTCATATGAGGCATTTTACTTGGGAACTAAATGTGGGATTATTTTAGATCAACAACTTAAACAGTTTGATGATCCTTATAAAGTCTATCATTTTCCAAATTCAGTTGAAGTAGTTAATTTTTTAAATAGAGGTATTTTGATACCTGCTAAAGTTACAGGTAAGAATACTTTAGAAAATTGGGATTTAGGAACGATTGAGGGTAATTTTATTAAAGAATATCCAACAGGCTCTAACGTACAATTATTACTTCAACCTGAAGATTTAGAGCACGATGATACTAGTAACTTAAAACTCGAAGTAGTTGATAGAAAATTTAGGGGCACTAATTTTATATATACTTTAAAAACACCAAGTAATACTTTTATACCTGTATTTGTACATTCACATCATATTCATCAACATGAAGTAGATGAAAAATTTGGAATCAAAAGACCGATTCATATTGATCATATAGTTTGCTTTTAATAAAACCTTTTTGAAAATGAATAATAATCTCAATGTTTTTTTGAAAGGTATCGTTGATGTAAGTCCATTAATGATACCAGTAGTTCCATTTGGTTTAATATTTGGAGTACTAGCAATTGATGTTGGATTTAGTCCATTAGAAACAATGGGAATGTCATTAATAGTTTTTGGTGGAGCCTCTCAGATAGTTCTTTTACAATTATTTTCTGGAGGAGCGTCATCTTTAGTAATCATTAGTTCGGTTGGTGCTGTTAACTCACGTCATTTACTTTATGGGGCCGTTGTATCCGAACATTTGTCGGATTTAAGATTAATTTGGAAAATTATTATTTCATATTTTTTAGTAGATCAAGCATTTGCAAGATCAAGTGAATACTTAAAAAATAACAAAGATAAAAATAGATATTTTCATTTAATTGGTGGAGGTTTTACTGTTTGGATAATATGGCAAACAACTACATTTTTAGGAATCATTTTAGGTGCAGCAATACCAGAAAAACTTGGTTTAAGTTTTGCTGTTCCTTTAACATTTTTAGCACTTTTAGTTAATGATTTTAGAAGATTTATAAATGTTATTGTAATAATTGTTTCAGGGTTGGCAGCTACACTTGGTTATAATTATATTCCTTACAAAGCTTATGCAATAGTAGCTGGTTTAACAGGTTTAATTGCTGCTATGATATTAACGAAAATGGTTAAAACAAATGAGTAATTGGGCTTTAATAATATATTGTGGGTTAATTACTTATCTCACAAGATTTTCAATGATAGCATTGATAAAAAAAGAAATGTTTAATGATAGGATAAGGGAGGTTTTATCTTATGTACCCTCTGCAATATTTCCAGCAATAATATTTCCAGCAATTTTTTTAGACAACTCAGGTTCAATTTTAATTGAGGATAATCCAAAAATTATGGCAGCATTAATTGCTACACTAATTGGAATTTTCTCAAGAAGTATAATTGCGACAATATTTTCAGGATTAGCTTCTTATTGGTTTTTAATTTTTGTAGTATAAAAAATTATGAAAAAAATTTTTATATATATATTTTTTGTTTTATCATTTAGTTTAAATGGGTTTGCAAAAGAAACAACTTTCAAAAAAGAATTATTCGATAAAGCCCAAGCAGAAGGTAAAGTTGTTATAGTTAGTTCTTGGATAAAGTATTGTTCATCTTGTGCCAGTCAAATGAAAGTATTAAATAAAGCTAAAAATGATTTTGATAATATAGAATATTTTGTGTTTGATGTTACGAATAAAGAGATAGCAGAATTATTTGATGTACAGTATCAAACTACACTTTTAATTTTTAAAGACAAAAAGTTAATTTACAGAAGTATTGGTGAGACAACTAAAGATCTGATTTATAAAGCTATAAAATCTTCAATTTAAATTTAAGCACCCAATTTAATATTTTTAGCAATATTTGTTTCGATTTCAGCAGGTTTTTTTAAATTCAAATTGTTCATGATTTCAACATATTCATCAACATTATTAACTTGTAATCTTGGATTTTGTTTCTTTTCTTTTCCAATGGTACTCACTTTTTCACCTTTATAATCATGTGCAGGATATAAAAGGGTTTCCTCAGGTAATTTTAAAAGTTTATTAAATATTGAATTATAAGCATCTTTAGCATTTCCATTTTGAAAATCAGTTCTACCAGTCCCATTAATTAATAAAGTGTCTCCTGAAAAAAGATAGTTATCCATTAAAAAACTATAACTATCGGAAGTGTGTCCAGGAGTATACATAGCTCTAATTTTGAGATTATCTAATTTTATATACTCATCATCTTTTACTTTTATTTCCACAGACTCTGCTGGAGTATTATCACCCATGATTGTTGAGCATTTTGTAATATTTTTAAGTTTAGAGGCACCAGTCACATGATCAGCATGGATATGAGTATCTATTACTTTTACCAATTTTAAATCTAATTCTTTTAGAATATTAATATATTCATTAACATTTTCCAAAACAGGATCAATTATTAAAGCTTCTCTTCCATTACCAGACGAAATTAAATAAGTATAGGTTGAGGATTTAGAGTCAAATAATTGTTTAAAAATCATAGCTTTATATTAACACATAAGTACAAATTGACCCATTGTTAAAACTTAATGAAATATTATTTTTTAAAATATGAAAATAATCAAAATTATATTCACTCTTTTACTTTTAAATTCACTAGCTTATGCAGATAAGAATATGAAAATTGGTTCAAAAGGTAATGAAACTGATGTTACAAGGGTTATAAAAGTTGTTATGTATGATAATTATTATGAACCAAGTTCATTTCAGATTAAAAAAGGTGAAACAGTTAAGTTTGAAGTTGAAAACGCAGGCATGCTTGTTCATGAATTCAATATTGCAAATAAAATGATGCATATGAAACACCAGCCAGAGATGGTAAAAATGGTTGAGAATGGAATTCTTCTTGCTTTCTCTATTGATAAAGAAAAAATGAAGAAGATGGCAAAAATGGATAAGTCAATGGGTCATTCACACAGCAACAGTGTTTTGTTAGAGCCGAAACAAAAAGGAGACATCATTTGGAAATTTGATAATGCGATCAACATTGAAGTAGCTTGTAATGTTCCTGGTCATTATCAAGCTGGAATGATTGCTAAAGTTAATATAAAATAATCTGATGGATAATACCGCTGAAGCCAATTTTAATTGGTCATGTAAACACACCTGGAAAATAAGTGCTAAAAATACTGGGTGGTGTTTATTTGGATGTGCTATCGGCGATTTTGGAACAATTTTATTTTTTCAATTAACTCAAATTCCATTTCCAGTTTTAGCAATTATGACATTAGCAATAATTAATGGTTTAATTACTAGTATCATTTTGGAAACAATAGTTTTAATGAAACAAAATTTTAATTTTTCAAAAGCTTTTAAAACAGCAATGGGTATGAGCTTTATATCAATGATAAGTATGGAAGTTACTATGAACTTGACTGATTACTTTTTAACTGGTGGTGCTATTTTAACGTGGTGGGTAATTCCTATTATGCTGTTAGTTGGGTTTTTAACACCTTGGCCTTATAATTATTGGAGGCTTAAAAAATTTGGTATTGCGTGTCATTAAAGAATTGGGACAATAAAACTTGGCTTTCATCAAAAGATTATATTCAGTCATTTAATATATTTTTATTAAAGCAAATCAAATTAAATTCTAATTCTCATATTTTAGATATTGGTTGTGGAAGAGGTAAAATATTAGGATCTTTGTCTTCAAGATTAAAATTAAAAGATAAACCAATTGGGATAGATATAGAAATTCATAGAGACAGAGATAAAAGAGTCGATTTTAAAAAAATTGATGCAATTAGATATCTTAAAAATAATAATAGAAAATTTGATTTAATTTTAATTAAACAAACTATTCATTTCTTTAATTTTAGGGAAATTAAGAAGCTAATTTCCTTATGTAAAACTAAGCTTAAAAAAGAGGGAAAAATTTTGATATTTACTCTGGAGATTTTAAAAAATGAGATACCAACTTTTTTATTAATGAAAAAAAGGCTTAAAATCTCACTTATTCGGGATAGGAGGATAATTACATTTTTATCAAAACTTTATCCGAGTATAAAAAAAAAGAAATTTTCTTTTAAAGTAAAAATATCAATCACAAAATATATAGAAATGATCAGTAATAGATATATTTCAACATTGTTAAATATGAATAAAAATCAAATTTTAAAAGGCATTGATGAAATCAACTATAAATACCGAAAAGTTTTAATATTTAATGACAAATTAATTTGTCTAATTTTGAATAAGTGAACTATTTACTTAAGGGTTCGCTCTTTCGTTTTATAACCAAAAGAGCTCCCTTAAGTCGCCTTCTTGGCATTTAAGTCCAAATGGACTTTAAGTTTTTCGTTTACGTTTTTATGAAATATAAAGCTACCCAGCTAAGTGTCAGGTGGCATTTGATTCATTAAAACTACCTCCTTAATTAAAAGAATAAATATTAAAAAGGTTGTATTCAACTTGTTTATTTTAATTGTATTAAAATATCTTTCTTGAATACAACCTGACTATTTTGTAATATCCAGCCATCAAAAAAAACTTCCCTTATAAATAGAAATTTTAATTTGCATTAAACAGAATTATAGATAAGGTTTAAATATGAAATATATTAGTGGTCTAATTAATCTAATCGTTAGTTTAGTTGTTTCTACAATTATAATTTATGCAATAAATTTTGTTGCTGGTTTTGCTGGTGCAGATTACTCTTTTACCAACGGTGAGGTATTTGTAATTTGGATTTTGATGGCAATCTTGGTTAATAATTGTTTTAAAAAATAATTTTCTTATATGAATAATTCAGTCAAGACTGATGATGTAATATTTAACTTTTTCAAACAAATTTGTGATGAAAAAGATGATAAAAAATGTGTTGAACTAGGAAACAACTGGATAAATGCTATGGAGACAAATCTTACTAAAATGGAAGCTAATTTAGAGGAAAAAGATAAGATTAAACATAAGGATGACATTCAAAATAACCGAGATCATCTTAATAGTTTGAAGGGAAAAAATTCATCTGAATGGAGAGAGTACGCAACTAAATGTATGATTGAAATTTTAGACAATAAAGTGTAAAAAATTTTTAAGGGGTGTCTTTACAGACTGAGATTAAACCCTAAGAACCTGTCCGGTAATTCAGAAAGGGAAAATAATGGATAAATCATATTTAATAAGTCAATCAACATCACTAACATTAGTTATAATTATTAGTTTAATATTTGTATTTTTAGGGATTAGTCATTCTAAAAAGCACCAAGGATTAAATAATTATTTAACTGCCAACAGGAATATTGGATTATTTTCATTAACAACAAGTTTAACTGCGTCTGCTTTGGGGGCCTGGATTTTATTTGGACCAGCATCAGCCTCAACATGGGGAGGGGTAGGTGCAATTATTGGTTATTCTTTAGGAACAGCATTTCCAATGTTTTTTTTAATTTACTTGGGAAAAAAAATTAGAAAAGAATTTCCAAACGGATTTTCTTTAATTGAGTTTATGAGAAAGAAATTTGGAAAAAGTTTATTTAAACTTATTTTATTGATGACTATTTTTTATATGTTTATTTTTTTATGTGCTGAAGTTACTGCTGTTGCAATTTTAATTAATTATATATCAGGTACTGAACTTTGGATAACTGCGTTAATAGTATTACTATCTACACTAGCTTATACTTTATATGGGGGTCTAAAAGCATCAATATTTACAGACAATATTCAAATGATTGTTATTGGTATTTTGTTATTAATTTCATTTATATACATTTACTCATTTACAGGACCTCAATTTTCTTTAGATTTTATTAGAGAAAAAAACCCTCACTTGCTGAGTAGTTCTTACATACAAGGTTACACTGCAGGTATAACTTTTTTTATTGCAGTTGCAGCCACTAATTTATTTCATCAAGGGAATTGGCAACGTGTTTATGCTGCTAAAAATTATGAAACGTTAAGAAAAAGTTTAATCATTTCATTTTTTATAATTATTCCAATTGTCTTTTATATGGGTTTTTCCGGTATGGTTGCTTTTTCAATTGACTCTAATATCAGACCTGATCTTGGTTTTTTTTCATTATTACTCAAAGAACAAACAACTTTCTTATCTTTATTTATTGTTATTCTTGGTTTGTCTTTGACTATCTCAACTGTCGATACATTAATTAATGCTATATCAAGTTTAATTTTAGTAGATGGTAAAGCCACATTTAATTTTAACAAAAAAATGAATTATCTAAGATTATCTAAAATTTTTATCTTATTTTTGTCTTTGATTTCTTTCATTGTTGCTTCAAGAGGTTTTGATATTTTATATTTATTTTTATTAGCAGATTTGTTTTGTTGTGCATTTGTATTGACTGTTTTTTATAGTTTTTATAATAAAAATATTTCTGAAAAAACAGCCTATACTTCAATAGTTATAGGCTTAATAGGTGGTTTTTTAATTTTTCCTGCTCCAGATTTTTCAAAAAGTTTACTTTTTGGTATAATGATACCTGTGGAATCTTTATCACCATTCATATCTCAATCGTTGTTATTTTTATCTTTTGTTGTAGCAACTTTTTTACCTTTTTTCTTTATTAAGGCTAAAAAGATATAATATTAGTCGATTGTATTCAGAGAATAAATAACTATATATCTGTCTCAATGACAACTAATCAAATAACAATAAGCAATCTATCAAAAGTTTATGATAATGGTTTTAATGCTTTAAAAAATATAAATTTAGATATTAAAAAAGGTGAAATTTTTGCAATGCTTGGTCCTAATGGAGCTGGCAAAACAACTTTAATAAGTATTATTTGTGGAATTGTTAATCCAACCTCGGGAAAAGTTAGTGTAGATAATTATGACATAATTAATGAGTATAGAGAAACTAGATCAATAATTGGTTTAGTCCCACAGGAATTAACATTAGAACAATTTGAAACAGTTTTTAATAATGTTTCATATTCTAGGGGGCTTTATGGAAAAAAACCTAACCCCAACCATATAGAAAAAGTTTTAAAACAATTAAGTTTATGGGACAAAAAAGATCTTAAACTTCGTCAATTATCTGGCGGAATGAAACGAAGAGTATTAATTGCAAAAGCTTTATCTCATGAGCCCTCAATTTTATTTTTAGATGAACCTACAGCAGGTGTAGATGTCGAACTAAGAAAAGAAATGTGGAAAGTTGTAGAGAATTTAAGAAAAACTGGTGTAACAATAATTTTAACTACGCACTACATTGAAGAAGCAGAGGCTATAGCTGATCGAGTAGGAGTAATAAATCAAGGAGAGATAATAGTTGTTGAAGATACAAAAGAATTATTAAAAAAAATGGGATATAAAAAATTAACAGTAGATTTACAGGAAAAAGTTAATGAAATTCCTTCTTCACTAAAAAAATATGATCTATCAATAGGTTCAAACAAGATGAGTTTAAATTATACTTACAATGTTCAAGCTAAACAAACAGGGATCACAAATTTGTTACAAGATTTAAAGGATGCAGGTTTAAAATTAAAAGATTTAAAGACTGAACAAAGTACTTTAGAAAAAATTTTTGTGAGTTTAGTAAAGGATAAAAATGAAAATTAATTTTTATGCTTTAAAAGCTATCTATCTCCATGAGATGGACCGCTTTAGAAGAACTTTAACTCAATCTTTGTTATCCCCAGTTTTGACTACATCATTATATTTTATAGTTTTTGGCTCAGTTATTGGGGGTTATGTTGATAAAATAGACGGAGTAAGTTATGGGTCTTATATCGTTCCAGGCTTATTAATGTTAACTTTATTAACACAATCAATAAGTAATACATCTTTTGGAATTTTCTTTCCAAAATTTAATGGAACGATTTATGAGATATTAGCAGCTCCAATCTCAACATTTGAAGTTGTTCTTGCTTTTGTTGGAGCAGGTGCAACAAAAACATTAATTGTAAGCATTGTTATATTTATAACTTCATTATTTTTTGTAGATGTACAAGTTAAATATCCATTATTGATGATTTTTTTACTTATCTTAGTAGCTTTTACCTTTGCACTTTTTGGATTTTTAATTGGATTGATGAGCTCTGATTTCGAGCAGATGTCAATAATTCCAACATTATTTATTACTCCAATGGTATTTCTAGGTGGGAGTTTATACTCCTTAGATATGTTACCTCCATTTTGGCAAACCATTACTTATTTTAATCCAGTAGTTTATTTAATTAATGGTTTAAGATTTTCTTTTTATGGAGTTTCAGATTTTAATATATGGATTAGCATTGGTACGATGTTCTCTTTTTTAATAGTATGCGTATCTCTAGTTATAATACTTCTTAAAAAAGGTTATAAAATAAAATCTTAACTGACCCATTTCTGGGCCAGTTAAGCACTAATATACAAGAGGAATTGTTTTATTAGAATTGTTCGGACTCTGTTGAGCCATCCATTGCTGTCGTTGAGCTTTTTCCACTACTTATTGTATTAGAAACAGCATCAAAATAAGAAGTACCAACTTCTCTTTGATGTTTAACACTTGTGTAACCATCCTTTTCACGAGCAAATTCTTGTTGTTGAATTTTTGAATAAGCAGTCATTCCTTCTTTTTTATATTTTTCTGCTAATTCAAAAATTGCAATATTTTGAGTATGAAACCCTGCTAAAGTTATAAATTGAAACTTATAACCCATTTTACTTATTTCTTTTTGAAAAGAGGCAATCTCATCATCTGACAGATGTTTTTTCCAATTAAATGATGGAGAGCAATTATAAGCTAAAAGTTTTCCAGGAAATTTTTTATGTATTGCATCAGCAAATTTTTTTGCTTCTTCTAAGTTAGGTGTTGCAGTTTCACACCAAATTAAATCTGAATACGGCGCATAAGCTAGACCTCTAGATATTGCTTGATCAATACCTGCTTTAACGTAATAAAATCCCTCTGGTGATCTTTCGCCAGTTAAAAATTGTTTATCATTTTCATCATGGTCATTAGTAATTAGTTTAGCAGCATTAGCATCAGTTCTTGCTAATATGATTAATGGAACATCAGCTATGTCAGCAGCTAATCTCGCTGCTTTTAAATTTTTTATCATTGTTCCTGTTGGAACAAGAACTTTACCACCCATATGACCACATTTTTTTTCACTAGCTAACTGATCTTCAAAATGAACTCCTGCTGCACCTGCTTTAATAAATTTTTTTGCAAGTTCGAATACATTTAAGGGTCCTCCAAAACCAGCTTCACCATCAGCTATAATAGGTAGCATGTAATCCACTTTTTTTTCTTCCTTCATATCACCATCTTTTATTTCCATATGTTGAATTTGATCAGCCCTAATTAGTGCATTATTCATTGTTTCAACTAATTTAGGGGCACTATCATAAGGATATAAAGATTGATCTGGATACATTTCTCCTGCACTATTTGCGTCAGCAGCTACTTGCCATCCACTTAAGTAAATAGCTTTTAAACCAGCTTTTGCATGTTGCACTGCATGATTTCCTGATAATGAACCTAGAGTATTTACATAAGATTCTGTGTTTAACAAATTCCATAATTTCTGTGATTGATGTTTGCACAAAGAATATTCAATTTTGATTGAACCTCTTAATCTTTCAACATCTTCAGGAGTATAATCTCTTTTTATTCCAGCAAATCTTTTTAAGTCGTATGAGATATTTTCTGCACTCATTTCTTACCTTTTTAAATTATTTTGAAAACGAATTAAGTTGAACAAAGAATAACTAGTTAGAGTCGTTTAGGGTCTCAACTAGATCTTTCATTCCACTTGAACCCCAATCACAATGATCATCTCTCATGTAAATCCCTCTATTATTATGCTTAGCTAGATCCTCATGTTTTATGATTTGAGCCTCATTTTCGTTATTTTTTAATTTTTCGTCCATGTAAATTTTATAATTTACAAGATTTACAAAATCTATAAAAAACTTTAAAAAGCTTGTAAATTAAGGAAAAAAAATGTAAAAATTAATTTACAAAATTTACAAATAGAAAATATGAGTCAATTAGATTTAAAAATAGGGCCAAAAATCAAAGCTTTTAGAAGACAAATGGGTCTTCAAGCTAATAAATTAGCTGATGATCTAGGCATTTCTCCTAGTTATTTAAATTTAATAGAAGGAGGAAAGAGAAAAATAGATGGTGATTTACTCCTTAAGATTTGTGAAAAATTAAATATTGAACTTTCACAACTAACATCAAAAACAGACATAAATTTAGAGAATACTTTATCTGAAATTTTAGATGATCAATTATTTGAGGATTTAGATATTTTAAGTCCAGAGGTAAAAGATTTAGTTAGCACTAATCCAAAAATTGGTAAAGCAATTGTAAGATTGGGCGATATTTTAAAAAAAAAAGATCACGAATTAGTAAACAAAATTGAGAAAATATCTGGTAGAATTGTAGATAATAGGAAAAATTCTTTTCCTGGTGAGGTTATTTCAGATTTTCTTCAAGAAAATAAAAATTATTTCCCAAAATTAGAGGAATTCGCAAATAAAGTTTTCGAAAAAGTTCAAAAAAATAATCGAACTAGATATATTGCTTTATGTGATTATCTATTTTCAGAATATTCAATTACTGTAAAAGATGTGATACCAGATGAAGATAAACCATTTTCAAAAATTTTTAACAAAAATAAGAAAGAACTTTTATTAAGTGATTATAGTTCTCTCGAAACAAAAAAACTTCATGCAGCAGCTCAAATAGCACAAGAGGGTGCAAATAAGGAAATAGAGGAATATTTAACTAAATTTTCATTTCCAACAGAAGAGTCGAAAAAATTAACAAAAGTAGCATTATTAAATTATTGCGGAGCTGCAATCTTAATGCCTTACAAACTTTTTCATTTTGAATGTAAAAAACTAAAATATGATCTTGAGTTATTACAAAATACTTTTGCGACATCATTTGAACAAGTAGCCCACAGGGTAACATGTTTACAAGATCCAAAATTACCAGGAATTCCATTTCATTTTTTGAGGGTAGATATGGCTGGAAATATATCTAAAAGATTTTCTTTATCTGGAATTGAAATTCCAAGATATGGTGGTGCATGTCCAAGATGGAATGTTTATTCAGCATTTACAAGACCTGGAGTTATTCAGGCAGCAGTTAGTAAAATGACTAACGGAGAAAAATATGTTTGTATTGCTAGAACAGTTGAAAAAGGAATAGGTAGATTTGGTCAATCAAAAAGTATTTTATCAATTGGCTTGGGTTGCGAAGCAAAATTTGCAAAAGACTTTGTTTATACAGAAAATGTAAGTCTTAATGACAAATCAACAGAAATTCCAATTGGTGTGTCATGTAGAACCTGTGATAGATTAGACTGTTCACAGAGAGCTTTTCCTCCATTACATAAAAAATTTGATGTCGATATAAATACACGAGGCGTTTCTGTTTATGTCGGAGATAAGAATAATTAAATTAAATTTATGATAAAGTTCATTTTACCAGCAATAATTATTTTCTTAGTTGTTTTGTTTTGGGAAAAAATTAATGAATTTATTTATAAAAAATTACGTATTAAAATAAATTATATTGCTGCAATTATATTTTTTTTAATAATAGTAACAATTTTAGTACTTTTATACTTTTGATCATGACTAAAGAAATTGATTATAAAAATTGTAAGTTAGTTCAATCGGATGGCGTTTTTATATTTAAAAATATTAACACAACAATCGGATTTGTTAGATTTAATAATCTTGGAGAAATTGAATATATTTTTGTTAATCCAATTTTTAGAAAAAAAGGTGTAGCAAAAAGATTACTAAGACTAGTTAAAGAAAATACTGGTAGAGAAATAGTATTTCAAAAACCAATTAGTCCTTTAGGATCAAAACTTCAAAAATCATTAGAAAATGAAATTACAAAAGAAATTTAAACCTCGTATTAAGGCCCGAATTAGAAAAAATAAGCAAATTTTAAATAAAAATATTGATAATTTTTTTGAGTGGGTAAAAGGAGCCGAATTGGTTGAACTTAAAGAGTGTAATATAGATGAGGATCCTGTAAGGCCAGAATTGGATATTGTTTTTAGAAGGAGTTATGGAAGAAAAATCTATGGAGTTAAGTATATGGGAGAAATTCACGCTGTTATGTGTTTCGCTTATACAAATGAAATACCAAAAAATGTAGAGGAATTAGATAAGTTTAGTCATGATGCATTTTTACAAAGTGCGCAAAGAGATCAAAATGTTGGAAAAATTGCTATTGCTTATACCGTTTGGTCTAAAAAAAAAGGTGGTGGTAAATTGATTGTAAAAGAAGTTTTTAAAAAAATCAAAAAATCAAATCATCTTAATAGATTAGTAACTCTCTCACCATTAACTGAAATGGCTTCAAAATTTCATTCAAGAAATGGTGCAAAACTTTTACAAGTAAATGAGACTACTCAAAATTTTGAATATCAAGTAGAAAAAAAGAATTAACTAAATTTAAATTTCAAATAATGATATAAAATATAAATGTCGAAAAAAAATATTAGAAATTTTATTGGCTATGGTTCTAACGGTAAAAAAATTAGCTGGCCGAATAATGCAAAACTAGCACTTCAAATAGTTCTTAACTACGAGGAAGGTGGAGAAAATTGTATATTAAATGGAGACAAATATTCTGAAACATTTTTATCAGAAATAATTGGTGCAAAGCCAATCAAAGGAAGACATATTAGCATGGAGTCTATTTATGAATATGGTTCAAGAATTGGTTTTTGGAGATTAGATAAACTTTTTAAAGAAAAAAAAATTCCTGTTACTATTTTTGGAGTAGGTTTGGCATTAAAAAATAATCCTGAAGTTTGTGAGGCAATCAAAAAAGGTAACTACGAAATTGCTGCCCATGGTTATAGATGGATTGATTATCAAGATGTAAAAAAATCTATAGAAAAAAAACATATGCAGCAAGCCGTTAAAACAATTAAAGAAATTTTTGGTTCAAGACCATTGGGTTGGTATACGGGTCGATGTAGCCCTAATACAAGAGATTTAGTTTTCGATGATGGTGGTTTTTTATATGACAGTGATAGCTATAGTGATGATTTACCATATTGGGAATTCAGAGGTAGAAAAAAACAACTTATAATTCCTTATACTTTAGATAACAATGATATGAGATTTGCAACTAATCAAGGATTTAATACAGGTGACCATTTTTATAATTATTTAAAAGATAGTTTCGATACTTTATATGAAGAAGGTAAAACAAATCCTAAAATGATGTCAGTAGGATTACATTGTAGACTAATTGGTAGACCTGGTAGAATTCAATCATTAAAAAAGTTTTTGGATTATGTTTTGAAATTTGACGATATTTGGATTTGTAAAAGAATTGATATAGCTAATCATTGGATAAAAAATTATTCATAATATGAAAGAAAAAATAATATTTACTAACGGTTTGATAGATTTAGCTCAACCAAGATTGGGTACGAAAGTAATTTATAAGACTGATGATTTTTTTGCATCTGCTAATAGAATTATAAGCCCGACTATTCCAGTATTTAAAGATGGTGTATTTGATAAGCATGGTAAATGGATGGATGGATGGGAATCTAGGAGAAAAAGAACTATTGGACATGATTATATTATCTTAAAACTTGGCAAACCAGGAAAAATTTCTAAGATTGATGTAGACACATCTCATTTCATTGGTAATCAGCCAGCGATGATTTCAATTGAAGGTGCATTCTCTAAATTGAATAAAATTAATAAATTAAAATGGAATTCAATTCTTTCAAAAAAAAAGGTTAAAGCAAATTCTCATCATTTTTTTTCAATTAAAAATAAAAAAATATTTAGCCATATTAAATTTAATATTTTCCCTGATGGTGGTGTTGCTAGATTGAGATTATATGGATCTATTGCAAAATCAAAAATATTTAAAAATAAGAAGATGAATCTTGCTTCATTGTTAGATGGAGCCTCAGTTATTGCCTGTAATAATGAACATTTTGGGAAAGCTGAAAACATTTTAGCTCCAGGTAAAGCAAAAAATATGGGAGACGGCTGGGAAACTAGAAGGCGAAGAGATAAAGGGAATGATTGGTTAATTATGAATTCTATTGATGGAAATTTTATTGATAAAATTGAAATTTCAACTCATCATTTTAAGGGAAATTTTCCAAGTCATTGTTCTCTGCAAGCAGCTTATTTATCATCAAAAAGTTCTAAACAAATTGTGAATTCTTCCAAGAAATGGAAATATTTATTAAAAAATACAAAACTTTCAGCTAACAAAACTCATATATTTAAGAATTCTCTGATGAAAAAAGAGAAAATTAATCATATAAAAATTAACATATTTCCTGATGGTGGTATCTCAAGGTTTAGAATTTTTGGAAAAAAGATATGACAGATTTAATTATTAAACCTAATCTTATCACGAAAGAAAATTTCAAAAAATTTGGTGACATGATAACCACGGCAGATATCAAACCAATCGAAATTAATAACGGATATGCAAAGAGATATGATGGAATTGCAAATCTAAATACTAAAAAAGATAATGGTGAGTCTATTATCAGTATTTTTTCTGCTCTTAAAAGATCTTTTCCGATGAAGGTTGATATGATGGAAAAACATCCATTAGGAAGCCAAGCTTTTATACCAATGAAAGAAACTATTTTTTTATCATTTGTTGCACCTGAAGGTGACAAACCAGATTTATCTAAAGTAGAGGCATTCATAATTCCAAAAGGAATAGGAGTAAATTATAATCCAGGAATATGGCATTTCCCTTTAATATCTACAGAAGATATGAATTTTTTAGTTGTTGATAGAAAAGGAGAGGGAGATAATTTAGTAATTCACAACTTAGAAAAAGAAAATATTACAATAAATTTTCAATTATAAAAAAAGCCCGGTGAACTTAATCACCGGACTTTTTAGTTTTTAACTTATCTTTTTGAAGAGATAGCCAAATGAATTAAAGCACCTAAAGATGCTCCAATTATCCAAGCATAACCTCCACCACCTCCAAGGTTAGCGAAGAATTCATCTAATCCTAAAAATAAAATATTTGGCCATACTGTACCAACAGCTATGTAACCTGATAAAACCCAAGCTAACATTCCTTTGCCATTGAAACCACCATTATAATGATATTTTCCATTAGCTGAGTCATTAAATAAATCATCAACATCTATTTTTTGTTTTTTGATTATATAGTAATCAGTAATCATTATACCAAATACAGGTGCTAAAATTGCGCCAAGTGTATTTACAAAAGGAAATAATCCCATTTGAGTGATTACTGCAACCCACATACCACCAATAACAAAACCAAAACCAGCAGTAATTAAACCACCAATTCTGAAATTGATCTTACTAGGTATTAAGTTTGCTAAATCGTAAGCAGGTGGAATAAAGTTAGCAACCATATTAATTCCAACTGTTGCTGCAAAAAAAGCAAATGCTGCAACAATAGTTAAAACTATATTGTCAACTTTCGCAACCATATCTGTAGGACTTGCAACATACTCACCAAAGATCGCAATTGTTCCGCCTGTAATCATTAAAGTTATGAATGAGAAGAAAATAACGTTGCCTACTAAACCCCATAGGTTTCCTTTTTTCATTTCATCTTCATTTTTAACAAATCTAGCAAAGTCACCAAAATTGATAACTACAGCTGCAAAATACCCAACCATAATAGAAAATACTGCTAAGAAAGCTCCGAATGAACCTAAACCTTCAAATCCACCTGAACGCTCTCCACCAGAAAATATATTTCCAACTTCTGATAAAAGACTTCCACCAGCTTTAAACCAAATTACTATCATTAAAAGAACCATTACCACATATACAGCTGGTCCAGCGAAGTTTAGAAATCTTTTTACTAGATCTACACCTTGCCAAAATAGATAAACTTGGAATGCTGATACAAATATAAAAGACACCCACATTACTCCTGTCATTCCTAAAAACATTTCAGTTCCTGGATTTCCAGTGATACCAGTAATTAGAAGTGCTACAGCAGTTGATGCAGCATATGTTTGTGCTCCATACCAAAACATTGCAACAAGCCCTCTTGCCATAGCAGGAAAGTTTGCACCAAATACACCCATACTAACTCGAGCGAATACCGGATATGGAATTCCATGTTTAACACTTGGTTTACCTGATAAATTTACTAACCACATTATAAAAAAGCCAGCGAGTATTAATGCTAAAAATACTGCCCAACCATTTAAACCTGAGGCTAGGAATAATGATGCAGCCAAAGTATATCCAAATAAACTTTGTACATCGTTAGCCCATACGTTGAAGATTTCAAACCATCCCCAATTCTTTTTATTAGATGGAGTTGGTGCTAAATCTGCATTGTAGAGCGATTTTGATCTACTCATTTTTCTCCCTATGTTGATTCAACTTAAACACGCTATTTCTATTGAAGAGCTAAGTATAGCTACAATATGTCCAATTTAGTTCCTTATTTTACTAAAAAACTACAAAAGACATGGCTTATTTACTCTGATAAAATAAAGTAATGAAGCAACATATAATTATTCTAATCTTTAGTTTATTTTTAATTTTTTCCGTAAATGCTAATGAACAGCAAAAACAATTAGAAAAATTATTTAACGATTTAAAAATGAATAATTTTTCATTGGCAAACGGTATAGAACAAAAAATTTGGAAAATTTGGAGTACCCACCCTAACAGTAAAGATCTTACAATGATGTTAACCATTGGATCAGATTATGTAAATAATCAAAAATTGGAAAAAGCGATTGAAACTTTTTCTAATGTAATTGATTTAGACCCAAGTTGGGCAGAAGCGTGGAATAAAAGAGCAACTGTGTATTATATGATAGGTGAGTTTGAAAAATCACAAGCAGATATAAATAAAGTTTTAGAACTCGAAAGCAGACATTTTGGTGCTCTTGCAGGACAGGGGCTTGTAAACATTGAATTAAAAAATTATGAAAAAGCAATTAAAAGCTATCAACAAGCTCAAGAAATTTATCCATCAATGCAGTCGCCGAAAATAATGATAGAAAAAATTAAAAAATTAATTAAAAAGCAATCAGTTTAAAATGTTATCCTATATATTACCATTTATTGTATTAATTCTAGTAGTAGTATTTATCCACGAATATGGACATTACTATTTTGCAAAAAGATATGGCGTTGCAGTAACTGATTTTTCTATTGGTTTTGGAAAAGAGATCTTTGGATGGAATGATAAATCAGGAACTAGGTGGAAGATATGTTGGATACCGTTAGGCGGTTATGTAAAATTCTTTGGTGATAGAAATGTTTTTTCTCAAGCAGATCAGGAAAAGATTATCCAAAAATATAATGAAAAAGATAGAGAAAAATTATTTGTACTTAAACCTTTATATCAAAGAGCACTTATTGTTTTTGGAGGACCACTTGCAAACTTTTTACTAGCATTGGTAATATTTTTCTCAATTTATACTTTTGTTGGTAAAGATTTTACCCCTGCTGTAATTAATGAAGTTCAAAAGGATAGTCCAGCAATGATTGGTGGGCTTAAACAAAATGATATCATTTTAGAGATAGATGGAAATAAAGTTAAAAGTATTATGGAAGTTTCTAAATTTATTATGATGTCGACTGATGAAATAATAGATTTTAAAGTTAAACGTTCTTACGATGAATTAATATTCAAAATAAAACCTGATACTGTTTTAGGTGAGGATAATCTAGGAAACAAAATAAATAAACGAATTGTAGGTATTAAATTGGGTGCCTATAACGATCAAATTAATCATGTAAAACTAGGTCCCGTTAAAGCAATCTACCATGCTGTAAATGAAGTTTATTTTGTGAGTATTTCATCCCTGAAATACATCGGTGCTATGATTTTTGGTAAAGCTGATACATCTCAACTTGGTGGACCAATAAGAATAGCAAAAATCTCAGGCCAAGTTGCAGAATTTGGTGTTCTAGCCTTTGTCAGTATGATGGCTTATATTTCAATAAGTTTAGGATTAATTAATCTATTTCCAATTCCAATGTTAGATGGTGGACATTTAATGTTTTATGCTTTCGAAAAAGTTTTAGGTCGACCATTATCTCAAAAAACTCAAGAAGGTTTTTTTCGAATCGGTATGTTTTTATTGTTATCATTAATGTTTTTTACAACATTTAATGATCTTAAAGACCTTGGTTTATTTAGATAATTTTATTATCCAAAAATTAAAAAAGTCAGTAAAATCAACATAAATTTAAGATTACACAATATGTTGTGTATAACTTTTGTTGAGCAACTAAAAAAAGTCTTGATTTATCAGTGCTTTTGACAAAGATGTAATTAACCTAATAAAACCGGAGCTAAAATGAACAAGAAACAATTAGTGGTCAAACTTTCAGGGGCTTTGAACTTAAGTAAAGCTGATGCTGAAAGAACTTTTGATACAATTACCAACACTATTTTAGACGCTTTAAAAGCTGATGACTCAGTAAAAATTGCTGGATTTGGTACATATAAAGTGGCTAAGAGAAAAGCTAGAGTTGGAAGAAATCCTAGAACTGGTGAGCAAATTCAAATTGCTGCATCTCAAAAGGTTAAATTCTTACCTGCAAAAGCTTTAAAAGAAGTATTTAATAAATAACAAACTTTTACAGCCTTAACGCAATTAGTGTTAAGGCTGTTTCTATATGCAAAAACTGCATACCCAGTTTTCCTAATCAACGTTAGTTTTTAGAAATTTAAAAAAATATAAGAGCTTTCTTAACAGGGAGGTCTTATGACTAAATTATTAAAAAAAATAAGTGCGCCGCTTATAAGTTTAGTATTTTTATTAAACATGAGTAGTGCAGGTATGGCGGAAACAACAGTTTCTGCAGAAGTAGGGTTTATATTTAACACTCTACTTTTTCTAATTTGTGGATTCTTGGTCATGTTTATGGCTGCAGGATTTGCAATGTTAGAGTCAGGTATGGTTACATCAAAAAGTGTATCCGTAATCTGTGCAAAAAATATAGGTTTATTTTCAATTGCAGGTATAATGTTTTGGCTTGTGGGTTATAATTTAGCTTACGGTATTGATCCAGGTGGATATATTGGTAAGTTTATCCCATGGGCAGACGGTAGTAAGATAGATACTGGCTATGCTGATGGTTCAGATTGGTATTTCCAAATGGTATTCTGTGCAACTACAGTATCAATCGTTTCTGGTACAATGGCTGAAAGAATTAAATTATGGCCATTCTTTACATTTGCTGCAATACTTTCAGGTATTATTTATCCAATTGTCATGGGTTGGCAGTGGGGTGGTGGTTGGTTAGCTACGATGGGCTTTTCTGACTTTGCTGGTTCAACACTTGTACACTCAACAGGTGGGGCAGCTGCTTTAGCTGGAGCAATGATAATTGGTCCAAGATTAGGTAGATTTACCAAATCAGGATCACCAGCTCCGATTAAACCATTTGCCGCTTCGTCAATTCCATTAGTAACGATTGGTGTATTTATTTTATGGTTAGGTTGGTTTGGTTTTAATGGTGGTTCACAACTAGCTATAGGAACTGCTACAGATGCAATCGCTGTATCAAAAATATTTATCAACACATTCCTTGCTGGTGCTGGTGGTGTAATGGGCGCAGCAATAATAACAAGATTACATTTTGGTAAAACAGATGTAGTTCAAATGTTAAATGGATGTATTGGTGGTTTAGTTGCAATTACTGCTGAACCGTTATTACCATCACCATTCGCAGCAATTTTAATTGGTGCTGTTGGTGGTTTAATAGTGGTATATGGTACGAAACTATTATTTTCATTAAAAATTGACGATGTAGTTGGTGCTATACCTGCTCACTTATTTGCTGGTATTTGGGGTACGTTAATTGTCCCTGCAACAAATAGTGGTGCAAATTTTAGTACTCAATTAATTGGAGTATTAGCAGTAAACATTTTTGTATTCATAGTCGCTTACATAGTATTTAGCCTTATAAAAGCAACAATTGGCTTAAGGTTAAGTAAAGAAGGTGAAACTAAAGGTACAGATGTAACTGAAACAGGCGTTATTGCGTATGCGATAAGAGACTAGTTGCATGCAATAAAGGGGTTCTTTGCTCTCTGTGTGATTCAACAATTACTCATCAAAGAGCCCCTCTAATTTTACTTCCTCTATAGTTAACAAATAAAAGCCCCTTTCCCAGGGGCTTTTTTATTTTGTGATATTTTGAACAGTTTTTAAAACTTCTTTAGCGTGGTCTTTTACACGAACATTTTTCCAAATCTTTATAATTTTTCCTTTTTTATCAATTAAAAAAGTTGTTCTTAAAATACCCATGAATTCTTTACCCATAAATTTTTTCTTTCCCCAAACTTTATATTTCTTTAATACTTTTAAATCTTCATCAGCTAATAGATTAAATTTAATCTTAAATTTATCCCTAAATTTGTTATGACTATTTATGCTGTCTTTAGAAATACCAAATATTTCACAATTAAGTTTTTTGAATTTTGGTAATAATTTATTAAAATCATTTGTCTCAATTGTGCAACCTGGAGTATCATCTTTAGGATAAAAATAAATTACAATATATTTTCCAAGAGAATCCTTTAAAGAGTAATTATTTTTGGCTGTTGATGGTATTGAAAAAATAGGAGCTTTAGTTTTTTCTTTTAAAGTCATTTTTCATTTTTTTCCCAAATTTTTCTATAATCAATTAAAGGTGAAAGTCCATAAGCTGAATTAATATTTGTAAAATGAACAGCTAAAGAGGGTAAAGGGCTTATGCATAACTCTTTTTTGTATATTTCATGGAAAGGTTTTTCAAATGGGTAATGTTCAAATTTACAAGCACTGGTAAATTTTTCCCAATGATCATTGATCAATTTTTTACTAGTTAAAAAAGTACATAACGTTTCTTCAACAGATCTCCAATGATATTTATTACCAAGAAAAATATTTGTTTTTTGTAAATTACTATAAAGATAAGGATAATCGGCTGGACATAATATTAATTCCTTATTTAGTTGAGATGAAATTCTCTCATATGAATAAATCATTTCTTTGATTGCATCTAAATTATGTAAATAATCATCCTCAACCAAATAAACTAAATCTTCACAATCTTTAGCTAAGTACATTGATTGATGAATATTGCACATATTTGAAATTTGATTTTTTGATACTTCTTTACCTTCTTCATTAGTTCTATTTATATCTTTTTGAAAAGTTTCTAAATCAAGCTTTAATATTTCACTTTTAAAAAACTGTTTATCTAAAAGCTCTCTAAAACTAAATAAAATTTTTTCTTCTGTGTTGTGATCAATTATTGTCAGTTTTAATTTAATTTTTTCAAATAATTCTTTACTATGATTAATTGAGTTAACAATAGAATTTAAAGTTCTAGTGGTATATTCGCTTTTATTTTTTTCAAATATTCTTTGTTTAGTTTGAGTTAACATATTTACCGATCCACAGCTTCTCAAAATAATATCAAGGGATTTTACTGGCCTAGTTATCTCAGTTCTACCTAATGGCATGACTAAAGACTCTTTTCCAATCTGATGCAGATTTTCTTCCGCCAATCTTTCTGTTGTTGGTAAATAAAAATTACCTTGATCAATAATTTCAAAACCAAGTAATCTTGATATCTTAATGAATATTTTTTTGAAGAAATTAGATTTTGTAGTTTTATTTTTAATTTTCATAAGTTATAAATTCACAATATGACAATACTATCATCTAAAACTCTAGTTGATAATGCCTTAAAAGAGATAAAAACAATAACTAGTGAAGAGGCATTTGAAATGGTTAACAAAAATCAATGTAATTTAATTGATATAAGAGATATTCGTGAACTTGAAAATGAAGGAAGAATAGAGAATTCAAACCATATACCAAGAGGAATGCTTGAATTTTGGCTTGATCCACAAAGTCCTTATTTTAAAGAGGGTAAATTAGATTTAGATAAAGAAATGGTTTTGTTTTGTGCAGGTGGATTAAGATCAGCATTGGCAGCAAAAACTTTAAAAGATATGGGTTTTCAAAAAGTTTCACATATTGACGGTGGATTTGCTGCATTAAAACAAAGTAAATTTAAAAAATTTTAATTATACAAAGTAAGATTTAATTAATTTGCCAAAACAAGAGCAAGACAAGAGTATAAAAAGATAATAAAGTTACCAGAAATTATGAAAAAAATTCTAAGTATTCTCATTTTTATATTAGTGACAAATATTGCCTATGCAGCCTCTGAAAAAATTTATTTGAAATGTAATGAGTTCGTTACAGAAAACCAAGTAACTGCAGAAAGTGGAGAAGATATTTATGCCTTAAATAAAGGGATGTATTCAAAAGGCACTTTTTTGACAATTAGTTTTGCAGAATTAGTTATAAAAGAATCAGGCACTAAAATTATGGTCTATAGATCCCCTTTTGATGGTGAAGGAAGAGTAGAAAATTATAATAAAATAATTCCATCAGTAACTATGGAGGGCAAACACGGTAAGAAAAAAAAAGCTATTGTTAAAAATAATACTTACACATACGAAAATTCTGGAACTTTTGATCCATTCGAGTGGAATGATATATATAAATATATCAAAATAGATAATATTTGGACTGTTGAGATTAAGAAATTATTCAAAGTAACTAATAACAATGTAATTGAAGCTCATATGGAATGGTTAGCTGAAGGTAAATGTGTTTTATTAGATAAGAAAACTTTTAAAATTAAGATCAAAAAAGGCATTAATGAAGAAGATGAAACTCTTTAATTTATATTAGATAATTAAAAACCACTAATTTAATTATAGGATTTTATAGGACAACTAGAGCAAGACCAGAGCATAGAGAGATAAAATAAAAAAATTTTACTTATTCCTCTTGTTCAATTATAAATATTGGCATACACACTCATGAAATTCATTAATGCCCTCGTGGTGAAATTGGTAGACACAAAGGACTTAAAATCCTTGCCGCTTGCGGAGTGCCAGTTCGAGTCTGGCCGAGGGCACCATTAAGATGAGTAAGATCCAAATTATCTCTGATAAGAACAGTAGATCATTAAATATAAAAAAATCATTAATTAAAATATTAAAAAGAAATGAAATAAAAAAACCTAATCTAATAATTGTTATTGGTGGCGATGGTTTTATGCTTCAAACATTAAAAAAGAACAGAAATTCAAAAAAATCTTTTTATGGAATAAATTCAGGAAACTACGGTTTTTTAATGAATAAATACTCATCAAAAAATTTAATTAAAAATTTATCGAAAGCTAAAATGATTTCTATTTCACCATTAGAAATGACTGTTAGTAACAAAAGTAATCAAAGCAAAAAACATATTGCTATTAATGAAGTATCAATTTTACGACAAAGCCGTCAAGCAGCTTCGTTATCAATAGATTATGGATCTAAAAAAATAATTAAAAATTTAGTTTCTGATGGTGTTTTAGTTTCTACACCTGCTGGCAGTACTGCTTATAATTTATCTGTGCATGGACCAATTTTGGGTCTCAATTCAAAAAAGTTGTCAATTTCACCAATCAGTGCTTTTAGGCCACGAAGATGGAAAGGCAAAATAATAAGCGATAAATCTAAAATAACTATTAAAAATCTAAATACTAAAAAAAGACCTATAAGTGCAGTGGCTGATAATATTGAAGTGAGAAATGCAAAAAAAATAATAATTAAAACAAATAAGAATATTAAATTTAACCTTTTGTATGACAAAAATAGAAGTTTACAAAAAAAAATTAAATTAGAACAAATAAGAAAAGAAATAAATTAAAAGAAAAATTAAATTGGTTTAAATATAAAATTATTAAACTGTTTTATATTTTCTATATTTTCCAAAGGTGTTAATTCTTTATTTTTCAAACAAAATACACGATAACCCAAAGAACAGATATACGAGATAGAATTATTTAAATCATTTTTTGAATGTTTCTCTTCTATTTCAATCATCAAATTAGGTTTGAAGTTTTTTATCAATTTTTTTGAACCATTTACAACTTCTATTTCGTGACCTTCAACATCAATCTTTATAAAAGATATCTTGTTTTTAAAATTAAATTCATCTAGTTTTTTACAACAAATTTCAAATTCATCATAATTATCAAAAATATTTTTTTCATGAATTGTAGCTAAACCCATTTTATAATATTCTTCATAATTAGATTTATCTAAATTAGAGTCTCTTATTGGAATTCTTAGTAATTTTTTTTCTTCTTTTTCAGAAATAGCATAATTATAAAGATTAATATTATTTATAATTTTTGGTAAATATTTTTGTAATTCATTAAAGATTACGGGGTTAGGTTCGAAAGAGTGCACTGTCTTGCTGTGTTTTGACATTTCATAAGAATGCACTCCTCTATAAACTCCAATATCAATGCTATCTGTGTCATTATCAATTAGCTGATTTATAATAAATATTTCAGGTTCATCTAACTTTTTAATAGCTCTTTCTATTCTTTTTTTGAATTGATATTTTTTAGGTATCAAACTTTTTAAATAGTATTCTATCTTTTTATTAAATTTTATTCTCAATTAATTTTCCAATACACTCATAGGATCAAGTCTTGTTTGGAACCAGTTAACTCTAAAATCTAAATGAGGTCCTGTCGATCTACCTGTTGATCCAACAGTTCCAATTATATCTCCTTGTAGAATTTCATCACCAACTTTGACATTTAAACTTTCTAAATGAGAATAAATAGTTGATATCCCATGACCATGATCCATGATAACAGTCCCACCTGTATAATAAAGATCATCTTCAGCCATTGTAACGATACCAGTTGCTGATGATTTTATTTTGGTTCCTTTTTTAGCAGCAATATCAATTCCATAATGAGGCCATTTGGGTTTACCATTTAATATTCTTTGACTTCCATAAACACCACTTATGATACCCTCTACAGGCATAATGAACTGATTTTTAAAAAAAGGTAAATCAGAGTTTATTGCTCTTGCTTCTCCAATTTTATTATTTTCTTCTCTAATTCTTTTGTAAACAGACTCTGGAGGAGTAACTTTACTTTCTTCTAAACCATCTATTCTTTGGATATTGTATTTTCTTTTAAGAACTTTCTTAATTATTTTTTCTTTTTTTTCATCTATAATTTTTGTGATTGTTACATCAAATTTTCGGTCTCGATCAATTCCAAAAACGAAATAACCATCTTTTGATACTTTAACATCTTTTTTATCTATAATAATTTTAGCTGAGGGATCAGTTATACCAATTATAAAATGTCCTTGTAAAAATTTGCCTTTAAATTCAATAGCATTAGATTGTGACGTTGCTAAAAGGATTATTAAAAAAAATAATCTAGTTATTATTTTGCAGTCCATCCACCATCAACCAATAATGAAGTTCCTGTAATCATAGATGCCGCATCAGATGCTAAAAATACGACTGCTGAAGATACTTCAGACAATTCAGCGAATCTTCCAAGAGGAATATTATTAAGTGTATCTTGCTTAAATTTTTTATTTTTTAAAAACTTTTTAGTCATTGGTGTTACTACAAAAGTAGGGCAGACAGTATTTACTCTAATGTTATATTTAGCTAAATCTAAAGACATACCTTTAGTTAATCCTTCTAATCCCCATTTAGTCATATTATAAACACTTCTAATGGGTCCACCTACATGCCCCATTTGTGAAGACATATTAACTATTGCTCCACCAATTTTTTTTCTATTTTTGGTTTTTATCATTTTAAGAGCACACAATTGAGCAAGATTGAATGTAGCTATAGTGTTTATTTTAACTAAGTATTCCATATTTTTTGTTTTAACTTTTGTAAAATGTTCTGGGATATTGGTTCCTGCATTATTAACTAATATATCTATTTTAGGTTGTTTATTTATAATATCTTTTATTTCGTTATAATTCGTAATATCGCAGACATAAGATTTACATTTAGATTTAAGCTTTTTTATTTTTTTTGATACTTCATTCAAATCTTTTTGAGTTCTACTAATAATCACTAAATTAGCACCAGCTTCAGCTAGAGCAATCGCACAGGCTCTTCCAAGACCTTTTCCAGCACCTGTCACCACTGCTGTTTTATTTTTAAGATTATAATTTTTTAAATACATTATAAAAATAATATTTGAATATCTGTATAAATCAAATCAATAGCAACAACTAAAATTGCTAATAAACCAGCCCATGCAATCCATTTATATTTTTTTATCCAATTGGAAATTAAGGTTGCAGCAAAAGCCATCAGCGCAATAGATAAAACTAGACCAAATATTAATAATCCATAATGATCACCAGCAGCCCCAGCTACACCTAAAACATTATCTAAACTCATTGTAAAGTCAGCTAATAAAATTGTCCAAATAGCTTTTAAAAAACTGGAATTATCTACTTTTATATCTTCTTGATTATCAGAACCTTTGATAACATCTGTGTAAAGTTTATAAACAATATAAAGAAGAAGAATTCCTCCAAGTAGTCTTAGCCCAGTTATCTGAAGTAGATATGCTGTAAGTAAAGTCAAAATAATTCTTAAAACTACTGCTCCACCAATCCCAAAAAATATAATTTTTTTTCTTTGTTCTAAAGGG
>CACOQC010000011.1 GCA_902629215.1 uncultured Pelagibacteraceae bacterium
GTTATTTTTAAATCATGATTAACCATTTCAATAACTAATGATTTAAAACTAATTTGAGGTTTCCATTTTAAAATTTTTTTTGCTTTTCGGAAATCAGCTTTTAAAATGACTTTATCGTTAGGTCTCATAAATGCTTTATCGATTTTAATATATCTTTTATAATCAAGATTTAAGGAACTAAATGCTATTTGTAAAAAATCTTTAACACTATGAGTTTTGCCAGAACCTATAACAAAATCATGTGGTTTTGATAATTGAAGCATTTTCCACATTGCATAAACATAATCCTTAGCATGGCCCCAATCTCTTTGAGCATTAATGTTCCCAAGAGATATCTTTTTTAATTTTTTTTTTAATATTAATGCTAAATTTGATGAAATTTTTCTTGAAATAAAATTTATATTTCTTCTTGGGGATTCATGATTAAATAATATTCCTGAACAGGCATAGAGATTATAAGCTTCTCTATAATTCTTAGTTAAATAATAACCAGCTATTTTTGATACACCATATGCTGATCTCGGATTAAAATTAGTATTTTCGTTTTGTGGATAATTTTTAGAATTACCAAACAATTCTGATGAAGCGGCAAAATAAAATCTAGTTTTTGGTGAAAATTCACGTATAGCAGAAAGTATATAATGTGTACCATTAATATTTGGATTTAATTTAAAAAATTCATCTTCAAATTTATAATTTATAAAACTTTGAGCTGCTAAATGATAAAATTCACGTGGTTTAGTTTTCTTAATTAATGATTTTATTTTAGAATAATTATTTATATCAATTTTTTTAAAATTAATCTTTTTTTTTATTTTATAAAGATTTTTAAAGTCATATTTTTTTTTTGGATTACATATCCCAATGATTTTATAACCTTTTTTTAAAAGAAGTTCTGCTAGATAAGAACCATCTTGACCACTTATACCTGTAATAATAGCTAGTTTGACCATATAAATCTTTTTATATTTTTTTGTCTTCCTAGTGTTTTGTTAATGATAAATTCAGAAACTAATGTTGAATTAAAATATTTAAAATAAAATTTCTTACCATTTTTTGCTATTTTAATTCTTTGTGTTTTATCTTTTTTAAATTTATTTAATTTATAACTAAGATCATTTATATCTTTATAAAAAACTATTTCTTTATTAGAAAAAAAATCTCCTAACTTTGTTTTTTCATCAATAAAGGTTAGCAATCCATTACCAATTAACTGTGATATTCTATCACTGCTATAATATTTAATTGGTTTGCCTCTACTAAGATTTAAACCCATAGATGAATTAGATAATTTATGCAAAAAATCGTCGGACCAAATTGGTTGTATATTATTCATACCATAAATATCGAATTTTATATCAGGATTTTGTTTGATTAATTTATTTATAAAAAATTCTCTATTATCTAATTTTCCCTTTTTTAATTCACCTCGATGAACACCATGACTCATGGCAAAAAAAAGATCATTTTCGCACAAGTTTTCATAATTTTTTAATACTTCAAATGACTCATCACATGGGTTTGGAATAAAGTAACTATTATTCAATTTAAAATCTAAAGCTTTAGGATCTGTTGTCAAAAAAGTCGAGTCAATCAGTTTATTTTTATCTAATATTCTTGATTTATTATTTGAGTAATCAGGACCAAATCTTGATAATGGATCTAAAAACCATTGTCCTATATAAACTTTATCTTTTTTGAAATCATTTAAAGTTTCAATTGAAACGTTGTCAGCATGTCCTAATATAATTAGATCAGGTTTAAAATTTTTGTAATTACTTTTAATTGCTTTTTGTAAAGTTTTTGAGCCAGATAAATCATTTATTGTCTTATTATTATGCAATATATCTCTATCACTTACTGTAAGAACATTATGGCCTAGCCTAACAAAACCATTATTAATCCGTCTTCCAGTATTATAATGCAATCTTCCATCAAATCTATAATTGAAATTTGTAATATGCATAATTTTTAATATTTTCTTAATGTTTAGATTAATTTTTTTAATTAGATATTTATTCCTCAAATTATCAAGAATTTCTGAAACATAATTGTGCGTAAGAAAAAAATTTCTATAATTAGCTTTTTGAATTTTAACTAATCTTTTTTTATTTTTGATTAAATCTGAAACTTCTTTATAAAGATTTTTTTTATCTAGAGATTTTAGTATTATTGCTGACGATGAAGTTTCAGGTAAACCACCCCTATTACTTATAATAACAGCTGCACCTCTACTAGAAGCTTCCAAACTTGTTCTACCAAACGGCTCATCCCATCTTGAACAAACTATTGAAATACTTGTTTTTTTTAAAAAATTTAAAATAAATGAATTACTTTTAAATCCTAAATTATATAAGTTCTTATGTCTAAAAATTACTTTTTCTCTAGGCTCATCGCCCATAACATAAGCTTTCCAATCTCTATGTTTGTCAAGAATATCAATAATTGCATTTCCAAAAATATCAAAACCTTTTGCCTTATTGAGTTTGCCAATGAACGTAATTATTTTTTTCTTTTTTTTGAAATTAATATCTACACTGCTGGAAGATTGATAACAAATTATAGATTTATTTGATAATAATTTTTGTTTATCTAAGTTTAAAAAAAAACGATCTCTAGACCATTTGCTATTAAAAATCAGCTTATCTGTATTTTCTAATAGGTATAGTCTTTCAGATACACTTGAAGATCCACTCATTGTTAATGGATCATTATGAAAGTATAAAAATATTCTATTATTATAAACTTTTTTGATTTGATTTATATAATTAGGTCTATTATGTATTTCTAAAATATCTGTTTTCACAAAATTTTTGTGATTAATAAAAGATTTAACATATCCTTTATTAGAACTTTGTAAAAATTTTTTACTAGTTTTTAGATTTATATAGTTCTCACTAAGATAATCTTTACAGTGCGTTGATCCATATATAATTATATTTTTTTTAAATTTACTAATATTTACTGTGTCATTAACAAATAATGAAACTGCGCCAGCAATTTTTTTTGAATAATTTTCTTTAAAAGGTAGAAGTATTGAAATATTCATTTATAAGATCTATAAATTTTAAGTCTTTCTTTTTTATTCTTTTTTAAATAATATTCATAAGACATTGCTTTATTTTTAGATAAAAACTTTTTTTTGTAAATTAACTTCCATTTATTTCCTTTTGTATATTTAGCACCTTTACCTAAATTATGCTTATTAATTCTACTTCTTAGATCTTTGGTATATCCTACATATGTTCTTTTTTTGACTGAAGAGACACATTTAAGCATGTAAACAAAATATGTCATAAAAAATATGGCGGTCCCTAGGGGAATCGAACCCCTCTTTCGAGGATGAAAACCACGTGTCCTAACCGATAGACGAAGGGACCAAATGTCGATCTTTTATTGTAAAAAATAATATTTATCAAGTTTTTATAATGTCTTCACGTGTAAAAATTTTACACATTTTTGAGCTTTTATGAGTAACCAATGTTTGCGTTGTATATTTATTATCTTGAACTTTTACACCTTCAACTAGATCTCCAGAGGTAATACCAGTAGCGCAGAAAATTGAGTCACCTTTAATAATTTCATTTAAATCATATTTTTTTTTTAAATCTTTAATACCCATTTTTTTTGCCCTAATTATATCTTTATCATTTTTAAAAAGAAATCTGCCCTGAAATTTACACCCATAAGCATCTATGGCGGATGCAGCCAAAACACCTTCTGGACCACCTCCTATGCCTAAAAAAATATCTACTTTATATTTTTCATCTGTAACCATCAAAACTCCAGATACATCACCATCAGAAATTAGTTTCATATTTACATTCATTCTATTAAGCTTATCAATAATTTCTTTGTGTCTAGGTCTATTTAATAAACAAGCAGTCAAATCTTTTATATCTTTATTTAAGGCGTCAGCTATATTTTTAATATTTTTTTCAAGTGGGAAATCTAAATCTGTTGCATCATATGGAATTTTATTGGAAACTGCTAGTTTATCCATATAAGTCTCTGGTGCATTAAAAAGATTACCTTTTTCTGCAATTGAAATTACAGATAGAGCTCCGGGTAAATTTTTGGCTACAAAATTTGTACCTTCAAGAGGGTCTACAGCTATATCAATATTTAAACTGCCACCAGCACCTAATTTTTCACCAATATATAACATCGGTGCTTCATCAAGTTCACCTTCACCAATTACCACTTCACCATTTAATTTTAATTTATTTATTTCACTTCTCATTGTATCAGTAGCTGCTTTATCAGCGCTGATTTTATCGTTTTTGCCAATAAACTTATGACACGATATTGCAGCTTTAGAAGTTACATTAATGATTCTATTTATTAATTCTTTATCTAAAGTCACTAGATTTTTTCACTTGAAAGTTTATCTGCGTTAACCTTTAGCTTATTTTCAAATTCATTTAATCTTTTCCAAACAGAAATTAATTCTACTATTATTGGCCAACTTCTGACTAAATATTGTAATGATGTTTCTACTCTACCAAAAGCTCTAATAATTTGTTGAACAAAACCTAATGTGATAGCACCTGTAACAATTGTTGGTGCTAGTGCTAAGTATGGCACAATAACCATTCCTTGTAAGTAGCTCCATTTCACTGCATTAAAATATAAATAATGAAAATACATTTTGTAATGTATTTTTCTTACACCGCCATATAAACTATCAATTCTAGTTGGTTGAGCATTTTCTTTAAAATCTTCACCAAGAACCAACTCCTTTCTATATGCAGCTTCTTCTTTTTGAATATCATATTCAATTCCAGGTAATTTTATTCCCACTGCAGCTAATATAAATGTTCCTCCTAAAGCAGAAATAATTGCAACCCAAACTAAAGCATGATTTACCTCACCTATCCATGGAAGAACTGTTATACTTTTAGATAATCCCCATAAAATTGGAGTAAATGCTATTAGCGTCATTATACTTCTCAAAAGTTCTGCTCCTAAACCTTCCATTATTCTAGCAAATTTAAGAGTATCTTCTTGAACTCTTTGTGAAGCTCCTTCAATTGATGAAGCAAAATCCCATTTATCATGATAAAAATCAGCCATTGCTGTTCTCCATCTGAATGTCCAATGACTTGTGAAATAATCACTAAATATAACAACCAATATGTAAATTGCTGCAATTTTTGCAAAAGTAAAAAGATATGCAATAAATTCTTTTTCAGTAACAGCACCAGGCTCTGCTAAAGCTTTTTGCAAAGTATCATAAAACTCACCAAACCACTCATTAATTCTTACATCTAATTGAACTTGATACCAAGTGGCAGCAAGAATTAGTATTGTCCCACCAATACTCCATAAATGCCACTTTTTATTTGTAAAAAATTTAAACATTATTATTTTAAAAAATTATCTGCATACGATTTTTTAATTATTTTTCTTTTGTTTGGTTCAATTATTTCAAAATCAATATTATTTTTTTTTGCATAATTCATAGCAAGTTCTTTAGAAGAAAATTCTAGTTTTAACTCTGTCAATGTATCCGAAGAACTTTCCCATCCCATCAAAGGGTTTCTAGTTGGGTCTCTTGTTTCAAATTCTAATATCCATTTATCAGTTTTACCAAGTCCTGATTGCATTGGATTTTTGTTAGGAATATAAATTTTTGCTTTTTTCATAAAAAAGTGGTCGGAGTGGCAGGATTTGAACCTGCGACCCTCTGGTCCCAAACCAGATGCGCTACCAGGCTGCGCTACACTCCGAGTGGATTACTAATACAGTACTTATCAAATTTTTAAAAGTACAAAGATGATCAAAATAAAGGTAATTTTATAAGAATCTGATATATAATTAATTATGATTATAACATGCCCCTCTTGTAAGAAAAAATTCGAAATAGATGCGGCCTTAATTCCTGACGAGGGTAGAACTTTAAAATGTGGCTCTTGTGACCATGTATGGTTTTACAAAAAAGGAGAAGAAATTGATAATTATGAATTTGAGGAAAAAAATTTAGAAATTGATAATAAATCTGCACCAACAAAGGTATCCGTAAAACCTATAGAAAAAAACGAAAAACAAACAAATGATAAAGCTTTAGTAAAATATCAAAAAAAAGAAGTATTAAATTTAGGAAAAGTTTTTAGGTATATTTTATTAATTATATTAAGTTTAATAACTTTAATTGTTTTGTTAGATACTTTAAAAGTACCATTAAGTAATATATTTCCAAATTTAGAATTTATTTTATTTAATTTATACGAGACTATAAGAGATATTATTCTATTTTTTAAGGATTTGATTTAAGAAAATATGATTGATTATATTTCTAAACCTTTTAAGTGGTTTTTTAAGCTTGAAGCAGCAAGTGGATTAGTTTTACTGTTTGCAGCTATTATTGCTTTAATAATTAGTAATTCAAATTTATCAGAATTATATTTTTCAACTTTAAATAAATATTTGTTTTTAGGTATAAATAATATTGGATTAAAGTTATCCGTCCTTCATTGGATTAATGATGCATTAATGGCAATTTTCTTTTTTTTTGTTACTTTAGAGATAAAAAGAGAATTTTTACAAGGTGAACTTTCAAATATAAAACAAGCATTACTTCCAATAATTGCTGCTGTAGGTGGTATGTTGGTACCTGCACTTTTTTATGTTTTCATAAATTTTGGTGATAGTGAAACTTTAAATGGATGGGCCATTCCTTCGGCCACAGATATAGCATTTTCATTAGGGGTATTATCATTATTAGGCAAGAGAGTACCTTTATCATTAAAAGTTTTTTTAACTGCTTTGGCAATTATTGATGATTTAGGAGCAATAGTTATCATTGCTTTATTTTATTCAGGTGATTTGAGCGTCAAATACCTTACACTTATGTTTTTAGCTTTTATTGTGTTATTGCTAATAAACAAATTTAACATTAAGAAGTTCTTACCTTACTTGGTTGTGGGTATATTTCTTTGGGATTTTACTCATAATTCAGGTATACACGCCACTATTGCAGGTGTTTTATTGGCAATGACAATTCCGCACCGAAAAAAAGAAAAAGATTTTTCTTTATTAATAAAAGTTGAACATGCAATAAGTCCTTACGTAGCCTTTGGTATAATGCCATTATTTGCTTTTGCTAATGCGGGTGTATCTTTGGAAGGCTTATCTTTCAATTCTTTGTTAGATAAGGTACCACTTGGAATTTTATTAGGATTATTTTTAGGTAAACAATTAGGAGTTTTTGTTTTTTCATATTTTTCAATCAAAACTAAAATTGCACAAATGCCAAATAATTCAAATTGGTACAACTTTTATGGTGTAGGTGTTCTTACTGGTATTGGTTTCACAATGAGTCTTTTTGTTGGAAATTTAGCTTTTGTAGAAAACGCGCAATACATGGACGGGGTAAAAATAGGAGTGCTAACTGGGTCACTTTTATCCACTTTATTTGGCTATTTTCTAATATTACTTACACCTAATAAATGAAAAAAAAATTAATATTAGGTTTAACAATAATTATGTTTTTTTTTAAAAGTTCAGCTTCAGCGAATTACGAAAAAACTTTTTTTGATCTAAATATTGAGAGTATATCAGGTGAAACGATTAACTTTAGGGATTTTCAAAATAAAGTAATTTTAATTGTAAATACAGCAAGTTATTGTGGATTTACAAATCAATATGAGGAACTTCAAGTTCTTTCGGATAAATATAATAAAAAAGGTTTGATTGTTCTTGGTGTACCATCCAATTCATTTAATCAAGAAAAAACTAAAAATTCTGAAGTTAAAAAATTTTGTGAGGTAAATTTTAATATTACTTTTCCACTTTCAGCTATTACTGAAGTGAAGGGAAATAATGCTCATGAACTATTTAAGTGGGCTAAAAATAATCATGGTAGTTCAGCAGTACCAAAATGGAATTTTCATAAAATTTTAATAAATAAAGAAGGTAAAATCGAAGATACCTTTTCTTCTTTTACTAAACCACTATCGAATAAAATAATTAATAAAATAGAGAGTATTTTATAAGTTTAGAGTTAGCCCATCAAATGCAGGTACTGTATTTTTAGGTAAAATTTTTTTAAGAACATTATAATCTAACACTGGCGATAAATTTGTTAATATTGCTTTTTTAGGTTTAAATTTTTTAATTATAGATAGAGAAGTTTCTAAGTTAAAATGTGATGGATGATAATTATACCAAAGACAATCAATAATTAAAAACTTTAGATTTTTAAAGTATCTAAAATCTTTGGCATAAATTTTACTTACATCACTAATATATGCTAATTTTTTGTCAATAATAAAACAATTAGATTTTACTTTTCCGTGTTCAACTTTAATTGATTTAATTGAAATTTTTTTTTTGTTATTAAATGTAAAAAAATTTTTTGGTAAATTATGCAATTTTAAAGTAGCTGGATATTCTTTAGAATGACTTTTAAATATATATGAAAAACTATTTTTTAAATATTTAGATGTAAATTTGTCAGCATAAACATCTATTTGATTTTTATTTCTAATAAAAAATGCTCTTAGATCATTAATGCCATGTGTTTGGTCAGCATGCATATGAGAAAAAAGAACTTTATCTATTTTTTTTATCTTGTGTTTAAGTAACTGTTGACGTAGATCTGGTGACGTATCTATTAATATATTTTGATTAGCGATTTTTAATAAGGCAGAACATCTTGATCTAAAATTTTTTTTATTTTTTGGATCACAATTTCCAAAAAAACCATCAGGTCTTGGTACACCCATTGAACTACCACAACCAAGTATTATAAACTTCATATAATTCTAGCTAAAAAAAAGATTATTAAAATTATCTGTAGTAATCTTAACAAGTTCAGATTTTTTTATACCTTTTATTTCTGCAAGTTTTGTTGCTGTAAAATCTATAAAAGAGGGCTCATTTTTTTTTCCTCGATTAGGTACTGGGGCTAAAAAAGGACTATCAGTTTCAATAAGGACTCTATCTAATGGAAGAAATTTAAATGTATTTTGTAGTGCAACAGAATTTTTAAAAGTAATAATGCCACTCGCGGAAAAATAAGAATTAAATCTTAAAAGTTGGTCTGCAAATTTTTGCGATCCAGTAAAACAATGCATTAAAATTTTTAGTTTTTGATTCTTATATTCATTTAATATTTCAAAAGTTTTTTCCTCAGCATTTCTCGAATGAATAATTAATGGAATATTTGCCTTCAATGCAGCTTCTATATGAAGTTTGAAACTTTTTATTTGTTTATCTCTATCTGAATTATCATAATAAAAATCAAGACCAGTTTCCCCTACCCCTATAATTTTTTTATTTTCATTTAAATTTTTTTTAAAAAATTCCGCATCTACATTGTTACTATCTGTTTCATGAGGGTGTATTCCAATTGTACCAAATATTATCTCATCTTTGTTTACAATTTCTTTTACTCTAGAAAAACTTTCTACAGATGTTGATATTGTTAGAAGTTTTTTAATACCAATTTCTTTTGATCGTTGAAGAACATTTTTTAAATCACTTAGCAATGGCTCGTGATCTAAATGGCAATGTGAATCAATCATTTTCATTCCCTTTTTCTATTTTGTTAAATAATATGTCAATTTTATTTATAGTATTTCCTTTTTTTAAAAATTCATTATTTCCAATTGTTTCCAAAATTATATCTTTTTCTTTAAGGTTAAAAATCTTAAGCGCTTTTAATGAAGACTCAGGAATAATCGGATATAGTAAAAAAATTATTTTTCTTACGATTTCAAGTGTGGTATAAACTATGGTATTTAACCTAAGTGTATCATCTTTTTTTTTCCATGGTTCCTGGTCATTAAAATATTTATTTGCTTCAAATAATCTATTAACAATATAATCAATATAATAGTTTATATTTTGATTATCAATTTCATTTCTTAAATTGTTTAAATTTTGATTATACTCATTTAAAATTTTCATATCATCATTTTCAAATTTGATCTTTTCCGGAATTTTACTATCACAATTTTTAATAACAAAAGCAGAGACACGTTGACATAAATTGCCAAAATTATTAGCTAGATCGCTGTTGATACAATCCTCTAATCTTTCTTGTGAAATGTTACCATCATTTCCAAAAGAGACTTCTTTTATTAAATAATATCTTAAAGGATCTAACCCATATTTTTTTATTATTTCTAGTGGATCTAAAATATTTCCTTTTGACTTAGACATTTTTTCTTCATTAGATAATATCCAACCATGTCCATAGACTTTTTTTGGCGGAGGTATTTTTGCGGCCAAAAGAAATGCAGGCCAATATATTGCATGAAATCTCAAAATATCTTTTCCAATTAAATGAACAGAAGCTGGCCAAAATTTTTTATATAATTTATTATTTTTGTCAGGATAATTTAAGGCACTTATATAATTAGTTAAAGCATCTAACCATACATAAATTACATGTTTATCATCATTTGGAACTTTAATTCCCCATGAAAAACTCTTTCTACTTACTGATAAATCTTTTAATCCATTTTTAACAAAACTAATTACCTCATTCTTTCTAGAAGTTGGTGAAATAAAATTTGGATTTTGTTCATAAAATTCCAGTAATGGTTTCTCCCATTTAGATAATTTAAAAAAATACGATTCTTCATCAACCCATTCCACAGGAGATTTTGACGATATAGCAACTTTTTTGTTATCTAAATCTTCAATCTCTTCATCATTATAAAAAGCTTCATCTGATACTGAGTACCAGCCTGAATACTTTGCTAAATAAATGTCATCATTTTTTGTTAATTCTTCCCATAAATATTGAACAGATTTTTTATGTCGAGGTTCAGTAGTTCGTATAAAATCATTATTTATAAGATTTAAAGTTTTTGATAAATCTTTAAATGTTTTGCTAATTTCATCACAAAACTTTAATGGATTGACCCCTTTTTTTTTCTGCAGCTCTTTGAATTTTAAGACCATGTTCGTCGGTACCAGTAAGGAAATAAACATCATATCCATCAATCTTTTTAAATCTTGCAAAAAAATCTGCAATTATACTTGAGTAAGCATGGCCCATATGTGGATTTGCTGAAGGGTAATATATCGGTGTTGTTATATAAAAATTTTTATCCATTTAAAACTTTGGTCTTAAATTCAATAAATAAAGATTCTTCATCAAGATTAAATTTTTTAGTATCATCAATCTTCTTTAAAAATGAATTATAAATATTTATTTTTTTATAATTAAATTCGTAATTTAAAAAAAGCTCAATAAACTCATAAGTCATCAATTTTATCGAAATGTCTTTTTTGTAATAAAGTTTATCGATTAACAAATCTAAAATTTTTTTTAATGTTAAATTTTCAAACTCAATATTATGATTAGATAAAAAATTAATCAAGTTTGAGACTTTGCCTGGTGTAAAATAATAGTCTAAAATATTATTATTGATTAAAGTTATGATTTGAGATCCAAAAAGCTTATGCGATATTTCTAGAGAAGTTTTATTATTCAATGTTATATTAAAATTTAAACATCTTGATTTTATAGTTGGTAAAACTTTTTTATTATTATTAATTAATATAAAAAAAGTATCTTTAGGTGGTTCTTCTAAAATTTTGAGTATAGCATTAACTGAATTTATGTTAAGATATTCAATATTATCTATTAGCACTATTCTAGGTTTAGAGTTTAGACTTGATTTATTAAGATCTGAAATCAAACTTCTAATTTGAAAAATATCAATGGTTTTTTTTTCTGGGATGATATCAATTAAATAAAAATTTGAATGAATTTTATTTTGTATAAGTTTAAAAGATTTATTTTCATTATTTATAGAATATTTTTCTAAATTATAAGAAAAATCCTCATTTTCTGATAATATAAAATTAATTAAATGATAAGCTAAAGTACATTTACCTATTCCTTTTCTACCTGAAAACATAATTTTACTAGGTAATTTACCAATCTTATATAATTTAACTAATTCATCTAAATTTTTATGTAATCCATAAAGATTTAATTGATTAAGTGGAAAAAGATTCATCTTATTAATTTTTCTAATTTTTTAATAACAAATTTTTTATTTAATTCTATATTCAAATTTGAATTAACAATTTGATATTTTTTTGAATTTTTAGCAATTTTTAAATATCCCTTTTGAACTTTATCATAAAATTTTTTCTTAAATTTGTCATATCGATTTAGTTTTTTTCTTTGTTTTAATCTTTTAATCATATTTTTTTGGTTAACAATGTTTAAAAAAGTAAAATCAATTTTAAAATTTCCAAGTAGATATTTATTTAAATGATTAATAATTGAAAGTTTTACACCTAATCCGTAATGTTGATAAGCAATAGTAGAGTCGGTAAATCTATCTATTAAAATAACTTTTTTTTTATAATTTTTTTTAAGAAACTCAATATTTTCACTTCTTGAAGCTAAATAAAGTAGTAAATCACTATTTTCGTTAAATTTTGATTTTTTATTTAGAATTAATTTTCTTATTTTTTCAGAGTTTTGAGTACCACCAGGTTCCCTTATCCTTATAAATTTAATTCTATTTTTTTTTAAATATTTCGAAACATTATTTATGTGAAATGTTTTGCCACTTCCCTCTATGCCCTCAAATACTATGACAGGTTTTTTATACATCGCCCCAAATTAAATAATTTAGAGATCTAATTAATCTAGAAAATACATTCACTTTTTTAACCTCATTTAAAGCCAATAAATCAAATTCATCGATTAAACTTTCGTTGTAAATAACTTTTAATTTTGCAACTACTTGATCTTTTTTTATTGGTGCTTCAACTGGTCCGTTATAAGTCATTTTTATTTTAAGTAATTTTTTTTGGCCTTTTTTTATTGTTTTATAAATATCTTGATTAGAATATACATTTACGAAATTTTCTTTCCCAAGCCATACATCAATTTTATCAATTGGCTTCCCCTTTTTTGAAATTTCTACTAAATCAAAATTTGTTAAACCATAAATTAAAAGTTTAGTACTCTCTTTTGATCTAGAATTTTTAGTTTCAAAACCACTACCAACTGCCACAAGTCTTCTTCCATTTTTCATGATTGATGATGCTAAAGAATATTTTTCAACAGCCAAATATCCTGTTTTAATACCGTCTGCACCAATATTTTTATATAAGAGCGGATTCCTATTACCTTGAGTAATTGGATCACCTCCGGTTCTGTCCCAGGTAAATTCTTTTTCTTTAAACCATTCATAATATTCGGGGTGATTTTCAATTAGATAATTGGACATTATCATTATATCTCTAACTGTAGAATAATTATCTGGATCATTAATTCCTGATGAATTAGAAAAATTAGTATTTGTCATTCCAATCTCTTTTGCCTTAGCTGTCATCATAATTGCAAATTCTTCTTCTGTTCCTGCAATACCTTCAGCAAGAGCTATACAAGCATCATTTCCTGAAGCAACAATAATACCTTTTAATAAGTCCTCAACCAAAACCTCATCTCCAACCATAACAAACATTGATGAATAGCCAGCAGTTGATAATCTCCAAGCTTTTTCTGAAATAATAAATTTTTCATCTAATTTTAAATCACCAGATTTTATAAGATCAAAAGCAATTATACTTGTCATTATCTTAGTCATAGATGCTGGATAAATTGATCTATCAGGCTCTTTTTCATATAAAATTTCTCCAGATAGATAATCTTGTAATATTGCTGTTCTGGCTTTAATGTCTATATTTGCGCTAACATTTAGAGCAATAAAGGATTGTATGAAAAGTAAAAATAAAATCTTTTTAAACATTTTTTAAAATTTCTAAATTTTCAAAATTTAAGAAGTTCATTTTTTCAAATGAGTCTTTGAGACTTTTTATATCATTAAAAGGTCCTAATAATACCCTATATTTTGTTTCCGATAATTTGATTATTTTTATCTTTTTTAAATTTGCTTCATTTTTAATCCTATTTATCATGACTTTTGCACTATCTTTATAATAAAAATCCGCAATCTTTATTGAATATGAAAATTTTTTATTTTTTATCTTATTATTTTGAATTTTTTTTTGATTTAAATCGTTGATTAAAATTCCATCTACAGGAGCTTTTTCTGCAACAGATCTTTCCTCTTCAAACATTTTACTCTTTTTCGCTATAAAGGCTGAGTCTTTTGATACTAAAACAATTTCAATAAAAGGTTCACTATAATCTAATTCTAATTCGTCAGCTATTCTCTGACTAAGAATTGAATTATAAAAATTTGAGAATTTTTGTCTATTAGATTTTACCTCAGCAATTAAAAATTTACCATTCTTAGGATTAGTTATTTTAACTTTTGATTTTTTTTTTAGAGATTTATGGTAAATATTAAGAGATCTTTTTTCTAATTTCTTAATTTTAGATTGATTTTCATCATAAATTAAAGCAAAACCAGAATTTTTGTATCTATTTTCTATCTTAATTTCTATTTTTTTTGATTTTTTAGTTAACGATTGTTCACAGCTTAAAAGAAAAAAGGAAAATAATAGACAAATGATTAATTTATAATTCATTTTTAAACTTATCCTTTAAAGTACAAACAGCTAGAGCAAATCTTAAAGATCTATTCCATTGAAGAATTATTTCATAATTATCAAATACAACATATGCAGGATTTAAAGTATCTGCTCCAGGAATTATATCTTTATCAGGTGTAATTATAGCCACATTATAATTTTTTTTTAAAAAACTTATTTCATCATAATTTTCAATATATTTTTTAAAAAAACCTAATTTTTTTTTGTTTTCGAGTTTTTTTGCAGAAACATTTAAATATTTTTTTGGTATATTTTGTTTAAGATTAATCCTGTAAAAACAAGGAGAATTTTTTTTCCAACCAATTTTTTTTAGATAATTTGCTGCTGATGCGTATGCATCATGAGAATTTTTTAAATCTATATAATCATCAGTATTAAAATCAATTGCATGATTTTTTATAGTCGAAGGCATAAATTGAAAAAAACCAAAAGCACCTGCCCATGAACCATATAATGATTTATAATCTATCTGATTTTCGTCAATTAATTTAAGTAAGATTAACAGTTCTTTAGTAAAAAATTCAGATCTTCTTTTATCGTAACTCAATGTTGCTAAAGATGAAAGAATATCCATTTTACCAACATAAGTTCCATAATTTGTTTCAATACCCATTAATGATAATAAAAGTTCTTTTTCTATTTCAAACTTGTTTTCTACAATATTGATTAAATCTTTATTCTTTTGGTAGAAGTCAATTCCTTTATTCAATTTTTTTGTAGAAGATCTTTTTGACACATAAGTTTTTGTATCTTCATAAAATTCAGGCTGATATCTATCATATTTTATAACATTTTCTAAAAACTTAGTATTTTTCATAACAAGATCAAAAGTTTTTTCTGAAATATTATTAGCTAATGCTCTTTGCTTGAAATCAAATTTCCACTTTTCAAAATCATTATCATTGTTCGCAAAAACATTAGAACTAAAAAAAAACAGAATTAAAAAAAAAATTTTAATTTTTTTCATATAGATCATTTAAATATATAACTACAGCAATCCAAATAATAATAAAACTTAGAAATTTTACTAATGAAAAATTTTCCCCATAATAGAAATATCCTAAAATAAACTGTAATGTTGGTGTAATATAAAAAATCATTCCAGTTGGACCTAATCCAATTAATTCGACACCTCTAACATATAGAAACAAAGGAATCACAGTCATAGGTCCGGCCAAAAGAAGATACAAACTTAATCCTGGATTTTCTAAATTAAAGTCATTTAATCCATTTTTTGCGATAATATAAAATGCAAGTAAAGCAAAAGGTAAAATATATAAGCTTTCTATTAAGAGACCTATATCTGTATCAATTTCAATTTTTTTTCTTACTAAATTATAAAAGGCCCAACTAAAAGCAACAATTAAACCAACCCATGGCAATGATTTAAGATTAAAAAAAATTAAAATCATTATTGATATAAAAACTAAAATAATAGAAAAAATTCTTTTTTTATTAAGTTTTTCTTTAAAAAAAATATATCCTAAAAGAACACTAATTATTGGCATTATAAAATATCCAAAACTAGCATCAATTATCCTCTCAGAAGCAACAGCATATATCCATATCGACCAATTAACAAAAATTAAAAAACCAGATATCAATAATGCAATTAATTTTTTTTTACTCTTAATTTCTTTTAAAAAAATTTTCCATTTTGACAAAAATGAAGTTGTTATAATTAACATTATTGCTGTCCACAAACACCTATGTACAACTAATTCAGTATGACCGATGAAAGAAACTGACTCAAAATATATAACTCCAATAAAACCCCACCAAAAAGATCCAAGTGAAGTTAAAATTAAACCTTTATTAAAATCATTTTTCATACTTATTAAAAGAACTAAATATCAAGACTAATTAGACTATTTTATAGTTGAATTAAATATTTTTAATTATAAAACGTAGCTCACGGAGAGATGGCTGAGCGGTTGAAAGCACCGGTCTTGAAAACCGGCAAAGGGGCAACTCTTTCCTGGGTTCGAATCCCAGTCTCTCCGCCATCTAACTATTTATATTGAAAATTTTTGAATAAATTATTTATCTTATTATCTTCAAATTCTATATTTGTATTTAATCCATTATAAAAATTATAAAGATTATTGTCATCAATTTCTAAAAGTTTAATTAATTCGTTTAAATCTTCATAATCTAATTGATCTAAATATTTATTTGTAAAAGCTCCTAAAAGTTTATCCATTTCTTTAGTACCGCGATAATTTGATCGATAGATAATCTTTTTTTTTATTTGTTCTATATCAGCAGTCATAAAAGGAATATAATATTAGTTTATGGATATTAAAAGAAATTACAAATATTTATTATCTGACCTTACTGCTCTTAAAGGTGTTGGTATTAAAACTACAAATTTACTTAAAAAGAAAAAAATAAATAATATTTTTGATCTACTATGGAAATTACCAAAATCTTACACTGATCGAAGTTTATCATCAAAAATTAAAGATCTAAAAATCGATGAAGTACAAACAATAACTGTAATACCTCAAAAGTATTCTTTCCCAAGAGTAAGAAATTTACCAAATCGAGTTTTATGTAAAGATGAAACTGGTGAAATAGACTGTGTTTTTTTCAATAGTTATGAGGGTTATATCAAAAAGATACTGCCTGTAGGAAAAGAAGTAACTATAAGTGGTAAAATTAAATATTTTAGAAATAAATACCAACTTACAAATCCCAAATATGTTTCTGAAGACTCTTCTATAATAAAACAAAAACACAATAGTTATTCATTAACAGAGGGTATTAGTGAAAAAGTTTATAATAAAATTATATTTCAAATAATTGACAATTTGCCAAAAATTGAAGAATGGCATTCAAAAGATATTCTAAGGAAATTTGATAATATAAGTTGGAATGAATCAATCAAAAAATTACATAACCCAGAAAATATTGGTAAATTTAAAGAAAATTTTTATCAAAGACTCGCATTTGATGAAATTTTCTCAACATTTTTAGTAAACTCAGAAATTAGAAAAAAGATTAAAAGAATAAAAAAAACCAAAAAAGAATTTAGTGTTAAAAATCAAAATAAGATAATATCTGAACTAGATTTTTCTTTAACTAAAGATCAAAGTAAAACTTTAGATGAGATAAATAAAGATCTAAGTTCTGAAAATAAAATGTTTAGATTGCTTCAGGGTGATGTTGGAAGTGGAAAAACAATAGTATCATTGTTGTCTGCTTTTAATACTATTAATTCCGGTTTTCAAGTAGCTGTAATGGCACCAACTGAGATATTAGCAAGACAACATTTTTTATTAGCAAAAAAAATATTTCCTAAGAATATAAGAGTAGAATTACTTTCTGGCAAATCATCATATAAAGATAAAAAAGTTATTTTAGATCGATTATTAAAAAAACAAATTGATATAGTTTTTGGTACCCATGCCTTATTTCAAAAAAAAGTTGAATTTAAAAAACTTGGATTAATAATAATTGATGAACAACATAAATTTGGTGTTAGTCAAAGAAAAAAATTATCTGATAAAGCTGGTAAAGATTGTGACGTTCTTTTAATGACTGCAACACCTATCCCACGTACTTTAACAATGACAATATATGGTGATATGGATCTTTCAATAATTCGTGAAAAACCTAATATTCGTAAACCAATTAAGACCTACAGTAAACTTGAAAATAAAATAGAAGACGTAATCAAATTTGTTAAAAAAGAAATTAAGCTTGGTAATCAAATTTTTTGGGTATGTCCCTTAATTGAAGAGTCTAAAAAAATTGATCATACATCAGCTGTAAAAAAATCCAAATACTTAGAGAAATTATTTCCTAAACAAGTTTATTTACTTCATGGAAAAACAACAGCTGATGAAAAAGAAATTATTCTCAACAAGTTTTTGCAAAATGATTTTAAAATTTTGGTTTCAACTACTATTATAGAAGTAGGTATAGATTTTCCTAACGCAAATGTAATAATTATAGAAAATGCAAATAAATTTGGTCTATCCCAGTTACATCAACTAAGAGGTAGAGTTGGAAGAGGTAACAAAGAATCTTCCTGTATATTAATGTTTAAGTCAAATTTAAGTGATAATGCAAAAAAAAGAATTAATATTCTAAAAGATTCTAACGATGGGTTTAGAATATCCGAAGAAGATATGAGATTAAGGGGGTTTGGAGATATTTTAGGTTTTAAACAAAGTGGAATTAAAAATTTTAGATTAGCAGACCCAGTCCATAATCATAATCTTTTTATTTTGGCAGAAAAAGAAATCAAAAGAATTGAAAACGAAAAAGAAAACATAAGTAAATTTAAACCATTAATCAAATTATACGATAGAGCAGATATAATTAATGATATTGCTTAATTTTTTCCAGTTGATGTTCCAGCAGACACAATAAATTTAGAGGCTTCTTCAAATGTCATATCTAAATATATAACTTCATCAATTGGAAACATAAGTAAAAAACCACTTGTAGGATTTGGTGTTGTTGGTACAAATACATTTATTAATTTTTTATTAGTTTTTTCAGCCATCTCGCTCTTATTTTCCTTAGTAGCAAAACCAACTGCCCAAACTCCCTTTCTAGGATATTCAATTAAGACAACACTTTTTTTACTAGTATCATCTTTATTTGAAAATGTTTCTGTCATTTGAACTATTGCAGAATAAATTGTTCTTAAAACAGGAATTTTTTTAAATAGATCATCAATAATTTTAAGAATTCGTTTGCCTAAAAAAGATAATGATAAGCCTCCAACTATAGTGATAAAAATTACAGAAATTATAATTTCTATTCCAGGTATAGCATATGGTAAATAATTATTTGGATTTATATTTTCAGGAATTATTTTAGATGAAATTCCAATTAAAATTTTACTTAAATATAAAGTAAATCCTATTGGAATCAAAACAACTACTCCAGTAATAAAGTAGTTTCTTAAAATAAGTGTTAATGATCTTTTTTTTTTAATTTTTGACATTAATTCAATTAAAACTTGAGTAAATTACAAATGATACTGCTATAATAAATAAAAACAGTAAAATATTATTATTTAGATTCATTAGCAAATATAATATCAATGTTAAAGTAAAATGAATAGAAGAAAATTTTTATCATATGTAGGATGTGGCTGCTGTGGATTTATTCTCAATTCTTGTGCTACAGCACCTATCACTGAAAGAAGACAGCTAAAAATAATACCTGAAGCAAAATTGAATTCACAAGCGGCTGCTATATATGAAAAAGTTAAAATAAAAGAAAAGCTAATAACTGGCTCAAAATTGACAGAAATTAAAGACATTGGAAAAAGAATGGAAAATTCAATTGGAGAATATTTTTATCAAGCAAATTTATCTGACCCTACAGCTTTTTTTGATTGGGAATATATATTGATTGATAATAAAAAGATTAAAAATGCATGGTGTTTACCAGGCGGCAAAATAGCAATTTATTCAGGAATTTTAGAAGTTACTAAAAATACTAATGGACTTGCTGCCGTAATGGGTCATGAAATTGCACACGCTGTTGCAAAACATTCTGTAGAACGAGCAAGCAGAGGTATGGTGCTAAAAGTAAGTACACAAGTTATAGATATATTATCAGGTGGTAAAATATCCCAAGTAAATAGAACTACAGGTATGAATACTGTAGGACTGATATCTCAACTAGGAATTATGAACCCGTTTAACAGAAAACAAGAAAGTGAAGCTGATTATTTGGGTATGATCTTTTCATCTTTATCTGGGTACGATATTAGAGAAACACCAAAAATATGGGAGAGGATGAAAAAAACAAACAAAGGAAAAAGAACTCCAGAATTTATGAGTACCCACCCATCTCCAGATAATAGAATAAAAAAGATTAATGAATGGACGAATAAAATAATTTTAAAATATCCACCAATAAAAATCTAATAGAAATATTAATGGTGAGCCGTGATGGACTCGAACCATCGACCCATTCCTTAAAAGGGAATTGCTCTACCAACTGAGCTAACGGCCCAAAAATAGTATCTGTATACAGAATAATTTGAATAATTCAAATAGGAATATCTGAGACAAATAGTTTCTAATTACAACTTATTTATGTATTTATTATGAAATTCATCAAAAGTATTATTCTTTATATTTTTTCGTATTTCAGACATTAATTCTTGATAAAAATTAATATTATTAAGGGTTAAAAGCATTGAACCAAGTATTTCATTAGTATTAAAAAGATGATTAAGATAATTTTTTGAATATCTGTTTAAATTAAAATTTTTACAATTTTCATCAAGAGGAGAGTTATCATTTTGATATTTCTTATTTCTAATATTGATTCTTCCTTTCCAGGTAAAAGCTAATCCTGTTCTTCCCGACCTTGTTGGCATGACACAATCAAACATATCGATACCTCTTTTAACTGCACCTAAAATATCAGAAGGTGTTCCAACCCCCATTAAGTAATGAGGTTTATTTGCGGGAAGTTCATCCTTTAAGTGATCTAAAACTGAAAACATTTCTAATTGAGTTTCACCAACAGCTAATCCACCAATTGCATAGCCATCAAAATCTATATCAATTAATTTTTTTAAAGATTCAATTCTTAAATCTTTAAAAAGACCACCTTGTATAATACCAAAAATTGCTTTGTGAGGATTGGTACCAAAGGCCTTCTTTGATCTTTTGGCCCAATAAAGTGATAAACCCATTGATTTTTTTATTTTATCGTAATCATCAGTTTTTTTAGGGCATTCATCCATTATCATTATAATATCTGAATTTAAAGCTAATTGAATTCTAATACTTTCTTCGGGACTTAAAAAAAATTTCTTACCATCAACATGAGAGTTAAAAATAGCTCCTTTTTCACGATCAATTTTATTAAGTTTTGAAAGCGACATAACTTGAAACCCTCCAGAATCAGTAAGTATTGGTAAATCACAATTCATAAACTCATGTAATCCACCAATATTTTTTATTCTATCAACGCCAGGACGTATCATAAGATGATAAGTGTTTCCTAAAATAATTTCTGAACCTGTTTTTTTAATATCATCGATTGTACAAGCTTTAACTGTAGCTTGTGTTCCTACTGGCATGAACGCAGGTGTATTAATATTTCCTCGATGGGTTTCAATTAAGCCCAGCCTTGCATAATTATCTGTTTTTAAAATATTAAAGGCAAATTTTTTTAATGCCATTTAAAAAATTTACAAAGATTTAAAACTTATTATCTTATCTGGGTCAGAAACTGCACCATTATTATTTTCATCACCTCTTTTAATCATATCAACAAATTCCATTCCAGATAATACTTTACCAAAAACAGTATATTGCCTATCTAAAAAAGGTGCAGGTTTAAAACAAATAAAAAATTGACTGTTCGCACTATTTGGATCTGAGGATCTAGCCATTGATAAAGTACCTCTATCGTGCGGAAGACTATTAAACTCTTGTTTTAAATCAGGTAAATCAGAACCACCCATACCAGCCATTCTTAAATTAAAGTCTTTAGAATTTGAATTGCCAAATTTTACATCACCTGTTTGTGCCATAAAACCATCTATAACTCTATGAAAAACAACGTTGTCATATTTTCCAGCATCTGCAAGTTCTTTAATTCTTTTAACATGATTAGGTGCAACATCACTAAAAAGTTCTATTTTTACATCTCCATCTTTTAATTTTAGTATCATTATATTCTCCTCTGCCTTTGTTTGGTTTGATATTAAAAAAAGTAAAATTAGAATTTTAATTAGAATTTTATTCATATTTTTCTTTTAGTAATTTTATTGTGCTTTTTGTAGTAAATCTTTTTATATTCCCTTTTAGCTTTATTATTTCTTTAACAAATTTTGATGAAATAATTTGATTTTCAACATCAGACATTAAAAATAATGTTTCAATATTATTGTTGAGCTTTCTATTCATTCCTGCTAGTTGAAATTCATATTCAAAATCAGAGACTGCTCTTAAACCTCTTAAAATAACATTAGATTTATATTTTTTGCACAAATCAGTTGTTAAAGTTGTAAAGCTTATAACTGTAATTTTATTTTTATTTAATTTAAGATCTGAAAATAAAGCTTTTTTTGTAATATTCATACGCTCACTTGAATCAAATAAATAATCTTTATTATCAACATTCGATATTGCCACTATAATTTTATCAAAGATTTTTAATCCCTTTTTAATTACATCGATATGTCCAAAAGTAATAGGATCAAAAGTTCCAGGATAAATAGCAACTTTTTTCATTAAACTAAATTATCATCAATTTTATCTGCAGAAACAACTTTTTCTTCACCAGATAACTTAATTATTCTTACTCCTTGAGTATTTCTTCCCGCTGTTCTAATTTCTCTTACCGCTACTCTTATTACTCTTCCTTTGTTAGTTGATATCAAAATTTCATCGCCATCAAAAACAGGAAATGAAGATGAAATATTTCCATTTCTTGGAGAATTAATTATACCAATAATTCCCTTACCACCTCTATTAGTCACTCTATATTCATTATGTGAGGTTTTTTTACCAAATCCATTTTCTGTTATTGAGAGTATAAATTTTTCTTTGGCCTTAAGTTCAGATTTTTGATCCTCTTTTTTAGATCCTTTTTTAATACCTTTGTCATTATCTATTATTGATAATGATACAATTTGATCATTTGGAGCTAAAACTATACCTTTTATTCCTTTTGAGGATCTACCTTTAAATACTCTTAATTTCTTAGATTCAAAACGAATACATTTACCAAATTTAGTACTTAAAATAATGTCTTGATCTAATTTACAAATTTTAACACCAACAATTTTATCATTAGTGTCTAATTTCATTGCAATTTTTCCAGCAGAATTAATTGATGAAAAGTCTTCTAAGCTATTTTTTCTTATTTTACCCTGGGCTGTTGCAAAAACTATTTGGTAATCTTTAATTTCAGACCGATCATCAGGAAAAGGCATTATAGAACTTATAGATTGATGATTTTTTAATGGAAGAATATTAAATAAAGATTTTCCTTTTGAAGATGCAGAGCCAACTGGTATTTTCCAGGCCTTGACTCTATAAACTAAGCCCTCAGTTGAAAAAAATAAGACTGAAGTATGAGTATTTACGGATAAAGTTTGAACTACAGAATCTTCATTTCTTGTAGTTATACCAGTTTTACCTTTCCCACCTCTTTTTTGTTTTTTTACATTATCTAATGAACCTCTTTTAATATAACCTTGCAAAGTAACTGTTATAATTACAGACTCTTTTTGTATAGTTTCCTCAATATCATAATTTAAAACAGCATCAATAATGTCTGTTCTTCTTTTAACTGAAAATTTTTCTTTAATATTAACTAATTCTTGACTAATTACTTTTAGTAATTCTTTTTTTGAAGATATAATTTTTTTATATCGTGTGATAAGTTCTGAAAGTTTTTTAATTTCAATTTCAATTTCATTAATTCCTAATGCTGTCAATTTTTGTAATCTTAATTCTAAAATAGCATCAACTTGTTGTTCAGATAATAAATACAATCCTTTATTTTTTTTATTTTCAATTAAAGTAATCATTTTTTGTGATTTACTAATCTTCCATTTAGTTTTAAGAATAGATTTTTTTGCGTCATTTGGTGTTTTAGATGATCGAATAATTTTAATTATTTTGTCTAAATTTTCAACTGCTACAGATAAACCAATTAAAGTATGAGCCCTCTCCTCTGCTTTGTGTAATTCAAACTTTGTTTTTTTAACTACAACATCTTCTCTAAAATTTAAAAAGTTTGATAAAAAATCTTTAAGAGTGCATGTTTGAGGTTTACCATTAACAATTGCCAATGTGTTAAAACCAAATGAACTTTCAATTTGAGTATTTTTATATAACTGTCTTTTAATAGTTTCAGGTTCAACACCATTTCTTAAATCTATAGAAACTCTTATGCCTTCTCTATTAGATTCATCTCGAATATCTCTAATACCTTCAATTTTTTTTTCTCTTACCAATTGTGCGATACGTTCGTTTAAAACAGATTTATTCACCTGATAGGGTATTGAAGTAATGACTAAACGTTCTCTTCCATTTTTAAGTTGTTCAATTGAAATTTGTCCTCTTATTTTAAATGAACCTCTGCCTTTGATATAACCCTGTTTAATCATATCTTTTCCAATTATTACACCTCCTGTAGGAAAGTCAGGTCCAGGTATAATTTTCATAAGTTGTTTGACTGTTATGTCTTTATTTTCAATTAATGCTAAAGTACCATCTATTATTTCTCCTAAGTTATGTGGTGGTATACTGGTAGCCATTCCAACAGCAATACCTCCAGCTCCATTGACTAAAAGATTTGGGTATTGAGCAGGCAAAACAGAGGGTTCTTTTTCAGTTTCATCATAGTTACTTTTAAATTGGATTGTATTTTTTTCAATGTCATCAATTAAAAATTGTGAAACTTTAGATAATCTTGTCTCTGTATATCTCATAGCTGCAGCAGGATCACCATCAATGGAACCAAAATTTCCTTGACCTTCAATTAATGGCAAACTCATTGAAAAATCCTGAACCATACGAACTAAAGCATCGTAAACTGATTGATCTCCATGTGGGTGATACTTACCTATTACATCCCCTACTATCCTAGCAGATTTTCTAAATTGTTTAGACCAATCGTAACCACCTTTATACATCGCATACAATATTCTTCGATGAACAGGTTTTAAACCATCTCTTATATCAGGAAGAGCTCTGCTAACTATTACGCTCATAGCATATGAAAGATATGATGAACTCATCTCATCATGCATTGATATAAGTTTAATATTCTTATCTTTTGTTATTTCTGTTTTTTGCATATTTTTTAAAATGGAATATCGTCATCCATTTCATTTGACACTTGGGATAAATCATCAGAATTATTTGTTTGATTGGTGTCATTTGAGATATTGCTACTTGAACTGCCTCCACCAAGCATTGTCAGAGAAGAATTATAACCTTGTATAATTATTTCTGTTGAGTATTTATCTTGTCCCGATTGTTCATCTTTCCATTTTCGAGTTGTTAATTGTCCCTCAACATAAATTTGAGCACCTTTTTTAAGATATTGTTTTACAACATTAACTAAACCTTCATTAAATACAACTATACGGTGCCATTCTGTTTTTTCTTTTTTTTCGCCTGTGTTTTTATCTTTCCAAGATTGGCTAGTTGCTAAACTAAGTCTAGCTACACTTTTACCATTAACCATTTGTTTAATTTCAGGGTCTGCGCCTAAACGACCAATTAAAAGTACTTTATTTAAACTTCCAGCCATAATATTTTAATATTTGTTAAATTTGTTTTTTAGAATTATATCACAATTTACTCTGAATATTAATTTTATTAAGTCAAAGCAACAAAAATTATGATTAAAAAGATAGTTATAAAGGGCGCTAAAGAACACAATTTAAAGAATATTTCTCTAGAGATTCCAAAAGATAAATTTGTAGTAATTACTGGGCTTTCTGGATCAGGAAAATCATCATTGGCATTTGATACAGTTTATGCTGAAGGTCAAAGAAGATATGTAGAAAGTTTATCTGCTTATGCGCGTCAATTTTTAGATAAAATGAAAAAACCTAACGTGGATTTAATTGAAGGTTTAAGTCCAGCTATTTCGATTGAACAAAAAAATACATCAAAGAATCCGAGATCAACTGTAGCAACAGTGACAGAAATCTATGATTATATGAGAGTATTATATGCAAGAGCTGGAGTTCCTTATTCTCCTTTCACTGGTAAACCCATAACCTCTCAAACAATCTCTCAAATAGTTGATCGTGTCAAAGAACTTCCAAAAAAAGCGACTATTTATATTTATGCACCAGTAGTTAGAGGTCGTAAAGGTGAATATAAAAAAGAAATATTGAATTATAAAAAAAGAGGTTTTAGAAAAATTAAAGTAGACAATATTTTATATGATATTGAAAAAGTTCCAGAATTAAACAAGAAAATTAAACACGATATCTATATTTTAGTAGATAGGATAATTCTTAATTCGTCTTTAGGTAACAGGTTAGCTGAAAGTATAGAATCTTCAGTAAACCTTGCAAATGGTTTAGTTTTTGTTGAATATGAAAATGAAACATTACCAAAAAAATTTAGAAAATTGGAAAGACTAATATTTTCAACAAAGTTTGCATGTCCAGAAAGTGGTTTTACAATTGAAGAAATAGAACCAAGATTATTTTCATTTAATAGTCCATTTGGTGCTTGTGAAGAGTGTGAAGGTATTGGTATTAAATTAAATGTAGATCCAAATTTAGTTGTTCCTGATGAAAAAAAAACTATTTCCAATGGAGCTATAGAACCTTGGGCTAAAACTACTACATTATATTATGCACAAACTCTCTCTTCACTAGCTAAACATTATGATTTTTCATTAGATGAAAAATGGTCAAAATTGCCCAAAAAAATTAAAGATATTATTCTTTATGGATCTGATGAGGAAGAAATTAAATTCACATATGACGATGGATATGAAAAATATTCACATAAAAAAACTTTTGAAGGTGTAATAAATAATCTTGAAAGAAGATATTTAGAAACTGATAGTGATTGGAAAAGAGAAGAAATAGCACAATATCAATCTGATACCAAATGTGAAAGATGTAAGGGTCAAAGACTAAAAGATGAAGCTCTTTGTGTTAAAATTGACGAATTAAATATAAGTGAAGTAACAGAAAAATCCATACTTGATGCTGCAAAATGGTTTGAAAACCTTAAAAATAATTTGAATCAACGCCAATTTAAAATTGCAGAACATATATTAAAAGAAATTAATGAGAGATTAACATTCTTACTAAATGTTGGTCTTGATTATCTCACTTTATCAAGAGAGTCGGGAACATTATCAGGTGGTGAGGCTCAAAGAATAAGATTAGCTTCTCAAATTGGATCTGGTCTTACAGGAGTACTTTATGTACTAGATGAACCATCAATTGGATTACATCAAAAAGATAATGTAAAATTAATAAACGCACTTAAAAGATTAAGAGATTTAGGTAACACTGTTATTGTAGTTGAACACGATACAGAAACAATGGAAAATGCAGATCATATAATAGATCTTGGGCCTGAAGCCGGTAACAAAGGCGGTCAGGTAGTAGCGCAAGGAGACTACAAAGAGATCAGTCAAAACAAAGAGAGTATTACAGGAAAATATCTATCTAATAGATTTAAAATAGATGTACCTAAAAAAAGAAGACTAGCAAAAAATGGAAGATTTTTAGAAATTACTGGAGCAACAGGTAATAATTTAGATAATGTTAACTTAAAGATACCATTAGGAAGTCTAACCTGCGTTACTGGAGTATCTGGAAGTGGTAAATCTACATTAGTTTTACAAACTTTGTATAACGCATTAAATTTAACTTTAAATAATAATAAGTCTAGAAAAATTCCAAAACCATTTAAAGGTTTTAAAGGTACAGAATTAATTGATAAAATAATTGATATAGATCAATCTCCTATAGGAAGAACACCAAGATCTAATCCTGCTACCTACACTGGAGCTTTTGGACCAATACGAGATTGGTTTACCTCATTACCAGAATCAAAATCACGAGGTTATAAACCAGGCCGATTTTCATTTAATGTAAAAGGAGGAAGATGTGAAGCTTGTGAAGGAGATGGTGTTATAACTTATGAAATGCATTTTCTTCCGGACGTTTATATTCAATGTGATGAATGTAAGGGCACAAGATATAATAGAGAAACTCTTGAAATAAAATTTAAAGAAAAAAGTATTGCTGATGTTTTAGATATGACTGTCGATGAGGGTTGTGAATATTTTGAAAATATCTCAAATATAAAAACTAAACTACTTACTCTTAAAAAAGTTGGTTTGGGTTATATCAAAATTGGACAACAAGCAACAACACTATCAGGTGGTGAAGCTCAAAGAATAAAACTTGCAAAAGAATTATCAAAAAGATCTACAGGTAGAACTATGTATATATTAGATGAACCAACAACAGGTTTGCACCAACATGATATAAAAAAACTTCTCGAAATTCTTCATACATTTGTAGCTCTTGGTAATACTGTTGTAGTTATAGAACATAATTTAGATGTTATTAAAACAGCTGATTACATCGTAGATATGGGTCCTGAAGGTGGAGTAAAGGGAGGTAAAATTATCGCAGAGGGAAAACCTGAAGATATATGTAAAACAAAAGATAGTTATACAGGAAAATTTTTAAAACCACTTCTAAATTAAATAAATATGTTGTTAAATTTACGTCAAATTAGTATAACACTTAAATATGGGCAATTTATTATCATCTTTATCTAAAACAATACACGCTTCTCTAGTACTAGCGATAATTTTATTCTTAGGTTTATTTTATCAAAATGATGGATTTAGTTTTGATAGATTATTTTGGAGCTGGATTACTAGGTATGTACACGTAGTTGTAGGAATAATGTGGATTGGTTTACTTTGGTATTTTAATTTTGTCCAAATACCTAATATGGCCAAGATACCTGATGAACAAAAACCTGCTATAGGAAAAGTAATTGCTCCTGCTGCATTATTTTATTTTAGATGGGCTGCAGCTATTACAATCGTATCAGGATTAATTCTTGCAGGACTAAATGGATATTTACATGATGCAATGACTTTGAGTATTGGATCAGGTATACCTAAACATACTGCTATAGGAATTGGTATGTGGCTTGGAGTAATTATGGCATTTAATGTTTGGTTTGTAATTTGGCCTAACCAAAAAAGAGCTTTGGGAATTGTAGAAACTGACCCCGATACTAAAGCAAAATCAGCAAGAACGGCTATGATTTTTTCTAGAACAAATACTTTGTTATCATTACCAATGTTACTTTCAATGGTAGCAGCTCAAAATTTATATTAATTTTTCTCTTCGTCTTTTAAAATTGTTCTTTGTGATACATTTAATCTAACTAAAATTGTATTAGCTATATAAATTGATGAATAGGTACCGAAAATTACACCGAAAATCATTGCTAAAGAAAAACCTTTAAGAATTTCTCCTCCAAAAAAAAATATTGATAGCAATGCTAAGAGTGTAGTTATAGATGTAATAAGTGTTCTTGATAATGTTTCGTTAATTGAAATATTTGTTAAATCATAAATTTTAATATCAGAATACTTTCTCAAATTTTCTCTTACTCGATCAAAAATGACAACAGTATCATTCATTGAATAACCAACTATTGTTAATACTGCAGCTATAATAGATAAATTTATTTCAAAACCAAAAAGTGAAAATAATCCCAATGTTACAATAACATCATGAAAAAGAGCTACTATTGCACCAAGACTAAATTGCCATTCAAACCTAATCCAAATATAAATTAACATTAGAAATAAGGAAACTGATATAGCGATAATTCCTGATTTAAGTAATTCGGCACTTACTTTTGGGCCTACATTTTCAACTCTTCGGAAATCAAAATTGTTTCCAAAAGATTTATCTAGTTTTTTTTTGACTTCCTCGATAATATTTTTTTTATTATCTTTATTTTCAAATTTAATCAAAAAATCAGTTTCATTTCCAAATTTCTTAACAGAAACATCTCCTAAATCCATTTGTTTAAAACTGTCTCTTAATGAAGTAACATTAATTTTAGTATCCATTGATCTTAATTCAATTAAAGTTCCTCCTTTAAAATCTATACCAAAATTTAACCCTTTGAAGATCAATAATAATAATGAGACTAAAATTAGAAAACTAGATAAAATGTTAAATTTATTATAATATTTATTAAAAGCTATCATCTTATATCAATTTTTCTTTTTCTTTATTTTTCAAAACATAAAAAACTGTTAATAAACGTGCTATGAAATAAACAGAAAAAAGAGTTGTAAAAATACCAACACCTAGAGTTAAAGAAAACCCTTTAATAGGACCTGACCCCATAAAAAATAAAATTATTGCAGCTATTAAAGTTGTTATATTAGCATCCAATATTGCTGTTCTTGATTTTGTATAACCACTGTCAAATGCTATTAAATTATTTTTCTCATTTTTCAATTCTTCTTTTATTCTCTCAAAAATTAATACATTTGCATCTACAGCCATACCTACAGTTAAGATAATACCTGCAATACCAGGTAAAGTTAAAGTTGCTTCGAAGATAGTCAGGACTCCTATTAAGAGAAATAAGTTTATAATCAGCGCTATATTAGTAATTAATCCAAAAATTTTGTATTTGATAAAAATGAAAATTACTACTAACAAAAAACCAATAATTAATGAAATCTTTCCAGCATCTATTGAATCTTGACCTAAATCAGGACCAACTGTTCTTTCTTCAATAATATTTAAAGGAGCTGGCAATGCTCCTGATCTTAGTAATAAAGCAAGATCAGTTGCTGATTGAAATGTAAAACCACCACTAATTTGTCCATTTCCACTCGCTATTGTATCTCTTATAACTGGTGCACTTATAATTTTTCCATCCAAAACAATAGCTAACTGTCTTCCTATACCTGTTGATGTAGCTTTACCAAATCTTTTTGCACCTACTCTATCTAAAGTAAAAGTAACAACCGTTTCATTTGTTTCACTGTCCATTCGTGGTTGAGCATCTAAAAGATTATCACCACTTAAAATTATTCTTTTACTGACAAAAGCTTCCTCCGTATCATCTTCATACATTAATTTTTCCACACCAAAAGAATCTTCATTTGAATTTGAGACAAATCTGAAAGTTAAATTAGCAGTCTTACCGAGTAAAGATTTAATTCTCATTGGGTCATCTAAACCTGGTAATTCAACTAAAATTCTATCATTTCCACGTTTTAGAATATTTGGTTCATTTGTACCTATTTCATCAATTCTTCTACGAACTATTTCTAAAGCTTGGTCTTGTGAAGAAGTTTTAAGATCAATTAAACCTTGTTTTGAGTAATTTACTTTAATTAAATCATTCTCTTCAAAAATTTCAAATCTATGCGATTTAAATCTTGGAAAATATTGATTGATTTCACTTTCTTCATCTTTGAAAAATTCTAAAACCTTTTCTTTATCTTTGTTATCAACTCTAAAAAAAAGATTTTGATTAGAAATCTTAAAATCACTTGATCTAATATTTCTTTCCCTTAAATAATTTCTGATAGTTGAAGTAAAGTTTTGAAGTTTTTGTTCAATGACAGGATTGTTATCTATTTCCAATAAAAGGTATGATCCACCTTGTAAATCTAAACCAAGATTAATTTTTTTATTAAGAAAATCATTTTCAAATTTAATCAAATTAGAAAATGTAATTAAAATAAAAAATAAGGAAATTAAAAAGATGAATGCTATTTTTAATTTTGAAAAATATAACACTTTATATTTTAATAATTCTATTTTTTAGTTTCTTGAGAATTCATCAGGCTTTGAACACCTGTACCTCTAATTACTTCAACAGTAACATTATCAGCAATTTCAACTTCTATTTTATCGTTATCAACTACTCTAGTAATCGTGCCTGTTATTCCGCCTGAAGTTACAATTTTATCTCCCTTTTTTAAACTCTCTACCATTGCCTTATGCTCTTTTACTTTTTTTTGTTGAGGTCTTATCAAGAAAAAATAAAAAATAACAAAAATCAATATAAGCGGTATAAATTGACCAATTCCTGAACTTTCCATAAAAACTCCTTAATTTAAAAAGAATATTTATACTATCTATATAATTAAAACAACTTAATTGAATATAATTTTCTCTAAATTATTCATATAAGGTCTTAGGGCTTTAGGTATTAATATAGATCCATCTTTTTGTTGATAATTTTCTAAAACAGCTATTAATGTTCTTCCAATAGCTAACCCACTACCGTTTAATGTTCCAGCAAATAAAGTATTATTTGATTGATCTTTATATCTTGTTTTCATTCTAACAGCTTGAAATGTTGAACAAGAAGAACAGGACGAAATTTCTCTATATCTGTTTTCTGATGGTAACCATACTTCTATATCGTATGTTTTTTCTGCAGAAAACCCCATGTCACCACTACATAAAATAACTTTTCGATAAGGTAATTCGAGTAAATCCAAAATATCGGTTGCACATTTGGTCATTCTTTCTAACTCTTCAACACATTTTTCTTGTTCAACAATGCTAACCATTTCAACTTTATAAAACTGATGTTGTCTAATCATACCTTTTGTATCTTTACCATAACTACCAGCTTCTTTTCTGAAGCAAGGTGTAGATGCAACAAATCTCATGGGTAAATCTTTTTGATTCAAGATTTTATCTCTAACTATATTGGTTAGTATAACTTCTGCAGTTGGAATTAAAAATTTTCTTCCAGTGCTTTCATCAAGTTTTACTTCAAATTGATCATTTTCAAATTTAGGAAGTTGTCCAGTTCCAAACATAGTGCTTTCAGATGCAAGAAGAGGTGGTGATATTTCCTCGTATCCATTTTTTAAAGTATGAGTATCTATCATAAAATTTGATAGAGCTCTCTCTAATAAAGCTAATTTATTTTTCACAAAAACAAATCTTGAACCAGTAGTTTTTGAAGCAAGATCAAAATCAAGCATTCCTAGTGCTTCACCTAATTCATAGTGTGATTTTGCTTTAAAATTAAATTTTGGAATTTTACCTGATTTAGAGATTTCAACGTTATCATTTTCATCTTTTCCTATTGGA
>CACOQC010000012.1 GCA_902629215.1 uncultured Pelagibacteraceae bacterium
GAGCTAATATAAGTAATTCTTCTAACAAAATAGAGTCATAATATTAAATATCCATAATAATTCAATTAAAAGTAGTATGATTTTTTTATTGATAATTATTTTAATACATTATGAAATGCATTTAAAAAAAATGGAGGACAAATGAAATTTTTAAAATATTTATTAACAATTTTAGTTTCATTAATTTTGTCAATTAATCTAGCAAATGCTGAAAAATGGGACATGGCCTTAGCTTATGGGGCTGGTAATTTTCATTCAGCAAATGCTGCAGAATTTGCAAAAAATGTAACTGAAAAAAGTGGTGGAAAATTAACTATTGTTACGCACCCAGGTGGTTCCTTATTTAAAGGAGGCGAAATCTTTAGAGCCGTTAGAACTGGCCAAGCTCAAATTGGTGAAAGATTTATGTCTGCTCTTGGTAAAGAAGATCCATTGTTAGAGGTAGATTCTCAACCATTCCTAGCGACGTCTTATGCTGATGCAATGAAATTATATAAAGCTTCAAAAGCTGAAATTGCAAAAGGATTAGATGCAAAAGGTTTGGTATTTCTTTATGCGGTACCGTGGCCTGCACAAGGTCTTTACAGTAAAAAAGAAATTAATTCGGTTGATGACCTAAAAGGATTAAAATTTAGAGCATATAATTCAGCAACAATAAGAATAGCTGAGTTGACAGGCATGGCTCCAACAAAAATTGAAGCTGCTGAAATTAGTCAAGCATTTTCAACAGGAGCTGTTGAAAGCATGATTACATCACCAACTACAGGAAAAAATTCTAAAATTTGGGAAAATGGTGTTAAATATTTCTATGATATTGCAGCTTGGTTTCCAAAGAATATGGTGATTGTTAATAAAGATGCTTGGAATAAATTAGATGAAGCAACAAAAAATCTTGTTATGAAACAAGCTGCTTTAGCTGAAAGAAAAGGCTGGCAGTTATCAAAACAAGGAAATGTTGGTGATAAAAAAGCTTTAGCTGAAGCTGGAATGGTAGTAGGTAAAGTTAACTCATCTTTACAAGCACATTTTGAGAAAGTTGGAGAGACCATGGCTAAGGAGTGGTCTAATAAAGCTGGATCAAGAGGAGCCGCTGTTTTATCAGCTTACAAATAATTTAATCTAATATTAAGGCCACTTAATTTTTTTAAGTGGCCTTAAATCAAAATGTTTGAATCTCTAAATAAAAATTTAAATAAACTTTATAGATTTTCTGGTTATATCGCTGCAACATTCCTAATTTTAGTAGCAGTATTTATTCTAATTGGTATTTCATCTAGAATCTTTGGTTTTTATATCAGAGGGCTAGCAGAGTATTCAGGTTATTGCATGGCTGCAGCATCTTTTTTTGCTTTAGCTTATACATTTGTTGAAGGTGGTCATATTAGAATAACACTTTTTTTTGAAAAACTATCAGGATTAAAAAAAAGAATAATTGAAATTTGGTGTTTAAGTGTTGCAAGTTTCTTTTCAGGGTATTTAGCATTTTATTTTATAAAGATGTTAATTATTTCGTACAAATTTCAAGAAAGAAGCGAAGGTGCTGATGAAATTTTAATTTGGATCCCACAAACGAGTGTAGCAATTGGGTCAACAATATTTTTTATAAGTGTTCTTCATCAACTTATTTTAATAATCAAAAATAATTAAATGACAGAGATATTTTTAACAATATTTTTTATTAGTGTTTTGTTATTCTTTTTGGGCTCCGGCATATGGGTAGCTCTTAGTATGATTGGAGTGTCCGCAATTGGAATGATGTTATTTACATCAAGACCTGTAGGTGATGCTATGGCAACAACAATTTGGGGAACATCATCCTCATGGACTTTGACAGCTTTACCACTCTTTGTTTGGATGGGAGAAATTTTGTTTAGAACCAAACTATCTGAAAACTTATTTAAAGGACTTTCACCATGGATGCAAAAATTACCAGGAGGCTTGATCCATGTAAATATTGTTGGATGTGCTTTGTTTGCAGCAATATCAGGCTCATCCGCAGCAACAGTTGCAACAGTTGGAAAAATGTCAATTCCTGAATTAAGGAAGAGAAATTATCCAGAAAAAATTTTGCTTGGTAGTTTAGCTGGTTCAGGAACATTGGGTTTATTGATACCCCCCTCAATAATTCTGATCATTTATGGTGTAGCAGTTCAAGAATCTATAGCAAAATTATTCATTGCAGGAATTATACCAGGCATAATGATTGCTCTAATATTTATGTCATATGTAATCATTTGGTCTTTAATTAATAAGAAAGAAATGCCAAAAATTCTTGAAGAATTTTCACTTCTAGAAAAAATCAAAAGATCAAAACAACTTTTACCTGTTATCTTATTAATTTTAGCTGTAATAGGGTCAATTTATACAGGAATAGCAACTGCCACAGAAGCCGCTTCATTAGGAGTTGTGGGAGCATTAATTTTATCTTATTTTCAAAAAAGTTTAACTCTAGAAACTTTTAAATCTTCTTTATTAGGTGCAACAAAAACTTCTTGTATGATTGCTTTTATCCTAGCTGGCTCAACATTTTTATCATTAGCTATGGGTTTTACCGGTTTACCAAGAAATTTGGCAATATGGATTCAGAATATGGATTTATCACCATATGTATTAATTTTTGTTTTAATGATTTTTTATATTATTTTAGGAATGTTCCTCGATGGTATATCTGCTGTAGTTTTAACAATGGCAATTATAGAGCCTATGATAAGACAAGCTGGTTTTGACATGATTTGGTTTGGAATTTTTTTGGTAATCGTTGTTGAGATGGCACAGATAACACCTCCAGTTGGGTTTAATTTATTTGTTCTTCAAAGTATGGCAAATAAAGATATGGGATATATTGCAAGAAGTGCTTTTCCATTATTTTTATTGATGGTTTTAGCAGTTATATTAGTTGTAATTTTTCCGGAAATTGCTTTGTGGATGCCTGAACAAATGATTAAAAATATTAATTAAATCAAATATTGAAAGGACTTAATATTTTGATTTTTCACCAGCTATTACAGCTTTTAATTGATCATATTCTTCACAACTACAACCTTTTAAAACCTCAAGTCTTTCAACTGCAAGATTATGTCTGTTTGTAGCAACGTATAACTCACCAAGATATTCATTAATACCCTTATGCTTTGGATCAATAGCTAAACCTTGAAGATAATATTTCTCTCCATTTTCAAAATCTCCCAGTTTTCTAGTTGTGAAACCCAAATAGTTTAGAGTGTCAGCTTTACCAGGTTTTTTTTCATTAGATTTAATTAATAGCTTTTGTGCTTTTGTATAACTTTTTTTTGCTTTTTCTAACTTTCCTTTTTTTTCGTATTTTTTAGCACTTTTTATATGTGCTACAGCTTTCTCATAATTTGTTTTTTTTGTAGTTGATCCTCCATCTCCACTAGAGCCTGCAGCAAAAACATTTGTTGTGATAAAGAATATAATTGAGAGAGTTACAAATATCTTTTTCATATTAGATAAATTTTTTCATTTTGTTTAAACTTTTAAGTTCTAAGTTATTTTCAACTAAATTTTTTTTTATTGATTTAGCAGTGGCTAATGAACTTAGATTGTCACCATGTATACAAACAGAGTCGATTTCACAAGGTATTTGCTTCCCGCTGTGACAATTAAGCGACTGAGTTTGAACCATTTTTAAAACATGTTTTTTTGCTTGCTCAGGGTCTGTTATTAAAGCATGAGGTTTCTTTCTTGATACAAGATTACCATCATCTTCGTAATTTCTATCTGCAAATATTTCGCAAGCAAATTTCATATCTAATTTTTTGGCTGCCGCTTGCATTTTTGATCCGGTAGGTACAAGATATATTATGTCTTTATTAATCTCCTTAATTGTTTTGGCTAAAATCATAGCTAACTCAATATCCTCACATGCCATATTATTTAAAGCTCCATGAGGTTTTACATGAGACACATTTTCTCCATGAGTTACAGCTATCTTTTGGAGAATTTCATATTGATCAATTATTAGTTTCTTTATCTCAATTTCGGAAAGATTCATTCTTTCTCTCCCAAAATTTTCTGGATCATTAAAAGAAGGATGCGCGCCAATACTTACACCATTATTTTTAGAAATTTGGATTACCTGTCTCATTGTTTCTTCATCTCCAGCATGATATCCACAAGCAACATTTGCCGAATTCACGATTTCTAATAAATCAGGATCATATTTGTTAGAATGATGTTTTGATTTCTCACCCAAATCACAATTTATATTAATTTCCATAGTCTAAATAGTTAAGTATAACATGACATGATTAAAAATATATCAAATCTTGGTGACGCAGCTCTTTATTGTGACTTTGGAAAAGATGTAAATAAGGACACTAACACTAAAGTAATAAGATACTTCAAAAGTATTCAAAAAAAAAATATTTTAGGAATTAATAATTTAACTCCATCTTATAATAAACTTATTGTTTCTTTTGATTTAAAAATAACTAACTTTAAGACCTTAAAAAAAGAAATTGAAAATTTAGATCTAATAAATAGTGAGACTATTAGTAATAAAAGAATTGAAATACCCGTCTGTTGTGATGAACAATTTTCACTAGATATAAAAAGATTAGAAGAAAAATTAAAGATTGGTCGAGAAAAGATCTATGAAAATTTTTTTAATAGAGATTTTTTTTGTTACATGACTGGTTTTATTGCAGGTATGCCTTTTTTAGGCGACCTTGATAAAAACATGAGAGCAAAACGCCTTGAAACTCCTAGAGTAAAGGTCCCAAAGGGATCTGTTGGCTTAACCGAGCAATTCGCAAATATCTATACATTTGAGAGTCCAGGGGGATGGAATATTATTGGCAATACTCCAATAGATATCTTTGATAGTTCAAAAGAGTTCAATCCAAATTTAATTAATCCTGGTGATTTGATTATTTTTAAAAGTATCAACAAAGATCAATTTTTAAATTACAATGAATAAAAATTATTTTGAAGTTATTAGACCAGGAATAAACACTACATTTCAAGATCAAGGAAGAAAAAGTCTTTATCACATTGGAATACCTTTTAGTGGTGTGATGGATAACAGAAATTTTCTAATTGCTAACAAATTAGTTGGAAATGAATTTAATTTTCCAGTAATAGAATTTGCCTATCAGGGTCCTCAATTAAAATATTTTGGAGATAAAATAAATATTTCTATTACTGGTGATGTAAAGTTTGTATTAAAAAAGAGTAAAGATGTAATTGATGGAACTTGTTATAAATCTTTTACCTTAGAAAATGGAGATGAGCTTGATATCATATCTACCAATAAATCTGTTTACGGATATTTAGCCATAGGTGGTGAACTAGATGTGAAATATCAATGGTCAAGTTGTTCAACTAACACCAAAGCAAATATTGGTGCTAATGATGGTAAAAAATTAGCAATAAATCAAAAAATAAATATTTTAAAGATTAATGAAAATTTAAGTCATAAAAATTTAAATTATGTTAATACAAAAATAGAAAATATAAGGGTGATCAAAGGTACTAATTTTGATTATTTTTCTGAGAACGGAAAAGATATTTTTTTTAAAAAAGAATTTATAGTTTCTAAATTGTCTGACCGGATGGGTATGAGATTGGAGGGACCTGAAATAGAAAACATTGTAGATACAAATATTAAATCTGAAGGTTTAATTAAAGGTGTAATTCAGGTTCCAGCTGACGGTAATCCAATAATTATGCTTTCAGATCACGGTACAATTGGAGGATATCCAAAAATAGGAGTAGTTATAAGTGCTGATTATGACAAATTAGTACAATTAACTCCTGGGTCAAAGGTAAAATTCAAAGAAGTCGATTTATCTAGTGCAGAAAACTTATTTAGATTGTATGACTTAGAAACACAAAATTTGATTTCTCAAATATAATGAATTTATTAAAAAAAATTCCTGGCCCATTTTTAATTTTTTTAGGTGCTGTAAGCTTAAGTTTTGGAGGATTAATCGTTAAATCATTCGAGGGTGCAACTTTATGGCAGATATTATTTTGGCGATCAGTTTTTTTTTCTATTACAGTTTTAGTTTTTTTAATAATTACTTATAAAAAAAAAATATTTAATTCATTTTACTTATCTGGACTACCAGGATTTATTGCAGGGGTAATTCTATCTTTAGGTTTTTGTGGGTATGTAATAGCTATGTACAGTACTACTGTAGCAAATACTAATTTCATAATTTCATTACAAATTTTATTTTTGGCTATTTTTGGTTATTTTTTTTTAAAAGAAAAAATTTCTTCTATAACTTTATTTTCAATAATTTTGGCAATCGTGGGTGTTTTTATTATGGTTGGAAATTCTTTAACTCCAGGAGAGTTCACAGGAAACTTAGCAGCTTTTTCAATGCCCATTACATTTGCAGTGCTTATTATCGTGGTAAGAAAATATCCTTCAATTGATATGGTTCCCGCACAATTTGTAGCGGGTATATGTTGTTGCATTATTGGGTACTTTTTCTCAACCAAAATTATGATTTCTTATCATGATATTTTTTTAGGTTTCTTAGCTGGTTTTTTTCAAATTGGATTTGGATTTATTTTTATTACTATTGGTGCGAGAACTACTCCATCTGCAATGGTTGGTATAATAATGTTATCCGAATCCATTTTAGGACCTTTGTGGGCTTTTTTGTTTGTCAGCGAAAGACCTTCAATTTTTAGTTTAGTTGGAGGAGCCACAATCCTTTTGGCGGTTTTAATACAGTTTTATACACTTTTACGAAAAAGTGAAAAAACTATTTCTCATTGACATATCTATCTACTTGTTAGATTATACATCTACGGGAGAGGCTACAGAATATCGTAGCGCCGAAGGAGCAACCACCCAGGAATCTCTCAGGCAAAAAGGACCGTAGCATATTAACTCTGGAAAGAGATTGAATTCTCGCCGAAGGAGCAAAACTCTCAGGCAAATATACAGATGGGTACAAAGAGTTAATATGGAAACAAAAAAAACATCGCTGTACCAATTACATAAAGATTGTAAAGCAAAGTTTGTTGAGTTTGCAGGCTATCAAATGCCGATTCAATATTCTGAGGGTATTGTAGAAGAGCATAAGTTTACAAGAAATCACTCAGGTATTTTTGATGTTTCTCATATGGGTCAATTATTTATTTATGGCAGCGAGGATTTAATTAAAGATTTAGAAAAAATTTTTCCGCTAAATTTGAAAAATTTGAAATTAAATCATTCAAAATATAGCTTCTTAATGGATAAGGATGCTGGAATTCAGGACGATTTAATTATCACAAAAATTGAAGGAGGTTTTTTAATAATTCTTAACGCAGCATGTAAAGATAATGATTTTAAGATTTTAAAAGACTTGTTAAACGAAAAGTATAAAATGGTTTTGGATAGAGACAGATCTTTAATAGCAATTCAGGGACCTAAGTCCTCACAAATACTAAATGAAGTTATTGATGGAGTAAAAGATCTAAATTTCATGTCAGGAAATTGGTTTTCTTTCGTAAATCAGAAATTATACATTACTCGATCAGGGTATACAGGTGAAGATGGTTTTGAGATATCAATTCCAAATAGTTTTGCAGACGAGTTAACTAGAGAACTTATCAATAAAGGTTCTAAGTTGGTAGGCTTAGGAGCAAGAGATACCCTAAGGTTAGAAGCTGGTTTATGTTTGTATGGTCATGATCTTGATAAAGACAAAACTCCAGTTGAAGCAAATTTAAAGTGGGCAATTTCAAAAGAAAGAATATCTAAAGGAGACTTTATAGGCTCTGACATAATCATTAAACAATTAAATGATGGTGTCAGCAAAATAAGAGTTGGAATAAAACCGGAGGGAAGAATAATAGCTAGAGAAAAAACAAAAATATTTAATCAATCAGACGTTCATATTGGAGAAATCACTAGCGGTACATTTGGACCAAGTGTTAACGGACCTGTAGCAATGGGTTATGTAGAAAATGAATTTTCAAAAAAAAATACTAAAGTATTTTTGGAAGTAAGAGGTAAAAAGCATGCGGCAAGTATTTGTAGTCTACCATTTTATAAAAAAAGTTATGTGAAAGGAGCTAGCTAATGAGTGATGTAAAATATTCTAAAGAACATGAATGGATAAAATTAGAGGGCGATATTGCAACAATTGGTATAACAAAGCATGCTACAGAGATGTTAGGAGACATTGTATTTGCGGAGTTACCTGAAAAAGGCTCTAGTGTTGAAAAAGATGGAACAGCTGGTGTTGTAGAGTCAACGAAGGCTGCTAGCGATGTATATACTCCTGTGAGTGGTGAAGTGGTTGATACAAACCAAGCCATAGTAGATGATCCATCAAAAATTAATCAAGACCCTGAAAATTCAGCATGGTTTTTTAAACTTAAAATAAAAGATCCATCTGAAATGGACACATTAATGAATAGAGATGATTACGATAAATTTGCAAAGGAGACATCAGCATAATGTTACCAAATTCAGAAAAAGATTTTTTAAAAAGACACATTGGACCTTCTAGGGAAGACCAATCAAAGATGTTAAAAGAATTAAATTATCAATCACTAGATGATTTAATTGACAATACTGTTCCAGAAAAAATAAAGTTTAAAGGTGAACTTAATATTGGTGAGTCAAATTCAGAATACGAAGCGTTAAGAAAATTAAGAGCAATCTCAAAGAAAAATCAAGTTTATTCAAATTTTATTGGCATGGGTTATTATGGAACCTATACCCCATATGTAATTTTAAGAAATATTTTAGAAAATCCAGGTTGGTATACTTCATATACACCTTATCAGCCTGAAGTGGCTCAAGGAAGACTTGAGATGTTATTAAACTTTCAACAAATGATCGTTGATTTTACAGGAATGGATATTGCCAATGCTTCTTTATTAGATGAAGGTACAGCTGCAGCTGAAGCTATGGGCCTTAGTCATAGATTAAATAAAAAAGATAGTAATTTAGTTTTTGTATCTGAGGATTGTCATCCTCAGACTATAAATGTAATTCAAACAAGAGCTGAACCAATGGGTTTAAAAGTTTTAGTTGGTAAAGAAGATAAGGTTCTAGACCAATTAAAAGAGGATTTAGTTTGTGGAATTTTACAATATCCTGGAACTTTAGGAGATATTAAAGACCCAAGTGAAGCAATTAGCAAAATTCATAAAAAAAATGGAAAGGCTGTATTAGCTTGTGATCTATTAGCGTTAGCAAAATTAAAAACACCAAGAGAACTTGGTGCTGATATAGCAGTAGGAAGCTCCCAACGATTTGGTATTCCAATGGGATATGGAGGTCCACATGCAGCCTTTTTTGCAACTAAAGATGAGTATAAAAGATCAATGCCTGGAAGAATAGTTGGGGTCTCAGTTGATAGACACGGTAATCAGGCATATAGATTATCTTTACAAACTAGAGAGCAACATATCAGAAGAGATAAGGCGACAAGTAATATTTGTACTGCTCAAGCTTTATTGGCAATTGTTTCAGCAGCATATGCTATTTATCATGGTCCAGATGGAATAAAGAATATATCTGAGAGAGTTTCTCAATTAGCAAAAAGTTTTGCTGATAAAATAAAACAGTCTGGATATGAGCTTTATTCCAATTATTTTTTTGACACTGTTACAATTATTACAAAGGAGAAGACTGATCAAATTTATGAAAATGCTTTAAATCAAAAAGTAAATATAAGAAAAGTAAACCCTGAAATGCTTGCAGTTTCTTTTGATGAGAGAAAAAATGTTTATAGGGTAAATCAACTATTAAAAATTTTTAATGCAGCAGAATCAATTAAAAGAGAGGACCCTTCAGTAAGTCTACCTAATTTACCAAAAAATTTACTGAGAATTTCAAAATATTTAGAACATCCAGTTTTCAATTCATATCATTCAGAAACTGAAATGCTTAGATATCTAAAAAGGTTGGAAGATAAGGATATAGCATTAAATAGAACTATGATTGCACTTGGCTCATGTACAATGAAGTTAAATGCTGCTGCTGAAATGATTCCAATTTCTTGGAAAGAATTTGCAGAGCCTCATCCGTTTGTTCCAATTGAGCAAATGGAAGGATTTAGAGATTTATTTACTGATCTAAAAAATTGGTTGCGATCTATAACTGGTTTTTCAGGTGTTTCTCTACAACCTAATGCAGGTGCTCAAGGTGAATATGCAGGTTTGATGGTTATTAGAAAGTATCACTTAGATAGAGGCGAGGCTAATCGCAATATATGTTTAATTCCAAGTTCGGCACATGGCACTAATCCTGCAAGTGCACAAATGGTTGGAATGAAAGTAGTTGTTGTAAATTGTGATAAAGAGGGAAATGTTGATTTTGATGATTTAAAGAAAAAAGTGGAACAACATTCCGAAAACCTTGGAGCATTAATGGTAACTTATCCATCTACTCATGGAGTATTTGAAGAAAAAATAACCGATATTTGTGAGTTAGTTCACAAACATGGTGGTCAGGTCTATATGGATGGAGCAAATTTAAACGCCTTGGTTGGAGTTGCAAAGCCTGGCAATTTTGGTCCAGACGTCTGTCATATTAATTTGCATAAAACATTCTGTATTCCTCATGGTGGAGGAGGACCTGGAATGGGACCCATTGCTTGTAAAAAACATTTACAAGTTTATCTGCCAAATCATCCAGTCATAAAAGATTGCGGGCCAACAACTGGAATTGGAGCAGTCTCAGCAGCTCCTTGGGGCAGTTCAAGTATTTTATCAATCTCCTGGATGTACATTAAAATGATGGGCTCTGCTGGATTAAAGCTTGCTACTCAAGTTGCAATATTAAATGCAAACTATATTGCTCATAGACTAAAAAATCACTTTCCAATTTTGTATAAAGGATCAAATGGCAATGTTGCACACGAATGTATCATTGATATTAGGAATATTAAATCAGAGACAGGAGTAACTGAAGAAGACATTGCAAAAAGATTGATAGATTTTGGATTTCATGCACCAACCATGTCATGGCCTGTAGCTGGTACAATGATGATAGAGCCAACTGAAAGCGAAGGTTTATCGGAACTTGATAGATTTTGTGATACTTTAATTAAGATTAAACAAGAAATAGATAAAATTAAATCAGGTAAATTTGATAAAATTGATAATCCAATTAAAAATGCTCCTCATACTGACTCTGAGCTTGCCTCAGACAATTGGGAACATAAATACACGAGACAAGAGGCAGCTTATCCAGCTAAATTTTTAAAATCAAATAAATTTTGGCCACCAGTTGCAAGAGTAGATAATGTATATGGTGATAAGAATATTTTTTGTACATGTCCGAGTATGGATGAATTCAAAGAGGATGCAGCATAACAATAAATGAAAATTGCTGTAGTTGGGTCAGGGATTTCAGGTTTAAGTGCTGCCTATTACTTATCAAAAAAACACCATGTAGACTTATTCGAAAAAGAAGATCATTTTGGAGGTCATTCACATACTATAGATCTAAATTTAGGGATAAAAAAAGTTCCGGTAGATATAGGTTTTATTGTTTTTAATTTCAAAACATATCCTAATTTAGTTAAGTTTTTTGAAGAAAATAAAATAAAAATAGAAAAAAGTGACATGTCTTTTTCAGTTTCAGTTAATAGCACACCATTTGAATATTGTGGCAGAGGTTTAAATGGAATTTTTTCAAATAAATCTAATCTTTTTAATTACAAATTTTTGCGAATGTTTTTTGATATTATTAAATTTTATAAAAAATGTGACAATCTCAATGAGTTTAATGAAGAAATAACACTTGGTGATTATTTAAAACAAAACAAACATTCAAGAGAATTTATAGATTATCATTTAATTCCAATGGTCTCTGCCATTTGGTCTATGCCACCTTATGAAGCAAATCAAATGCCATACAAATTTTTTTTAAAATTTTTTCAAAATCATGGCTTATTTAAACTAAAAAATAGACCTCAATGGTACACAGTTACAAATCGAAGCAAAACTTATGTAGAAAATATTTTGTCCAAGATAAGTGGAGAACATTTTAAAAATTACCCAATAAAAAAAATTAGACGTAAAAATAATGGAATAGATTTATATTATGGTGGGGAGAGTGAATTTTTTGATTATGACAAAGTAGTTTTAGCTACTCATGCAGACGAAGCTCTTTCAATAATTGATAATCCTACAGATGACGAAAAAAAAATATTATCTAATTTTAGTTATAAAGAAAATATTGCATATATTCATACTGATGAGTCAATTATGCCAAAAAATAAAAATGCTTGGTCTTCCTGGAATTCTTCAATTAAAAAAAATGAAATTGAAAAAAATTCTATTACATATTGGTTAAATTTATTACAAAATTTAGAATGTGAAGAAAATATTTTTTTAACATTGAACCCTTATTTCGAAATAGATCAATCTAAGATTCTTAAAAAAGTTAAATTCACACATCCATACTTTGATCAGACAGCACTAGATTTTCAAGGTAAACTTAAAAATTTACAGAACAAAAGAAATATTCTTTTTTGTGGTAGTTATTTTGGTTACGGTTTTCATGAAGATGGAATAAAATCATCTATTGAAATGCTAAAAAACCTAGATGACTAGTTCAATTTATAATGGCACTGTAATTCATAAAAGATTTAAACCAAAAATACATTTTTTTAAATATAAAGTATTTTCACTTTTAATTGATTTATCAGAATTAGATATTCTAGACAAAAAAATTAATTTTTTTTCTTATAATAAATTTAATCTCATTAGTTTTTTTGACAAAGATCATGGTGAAAGAGATGGATCATCACTTATTCAATGGGTAAAAAAAAATTTAAGAGAAAATCAAATAAATTCTGAAAATATAAGAATTAAACTTTTATGTTATCCAAGAATATTAGGATACGTATTTAATCCTTTAAGTGTTTTTTATGTCTATAACAATGATGAAAAATTAATTTCAATCTTATATGAGGTTAAAAATACATTTGGAGAACAACATACTTATATTTTTAAGGTAGAAAATAATAATCTTTTGCAACACAATTGTGTAAAAAAATTTCATGTATCACCATTTATTGAAATGGATTGTAATTATTTTTTTAGAATATTGAAACCTGCAGAAAAAATATCGGTTATTATTGATCAATATCAGTCAAATGAAAAAATATTGTATGCTTCTCAAGATGGTAAAAGAACAGAATTTACAAGTTCAGAGTTAATAAAATCATATTTAAAACATCCATTAATGACCTTTAAAATTATTTCAGCGATACATTTTGAAGCGTTTAAATTATGGGCTAAAGGAATAAAATTTATTAAAAAAAAATTTAAAATTAAGAATAATATAACATTTGAAAATTAATGAACTTATATAGTATTTCAGATAAGATAGTTTTCAATATTCTGAAAGATATTGATACCGGATATCTAGAAATAATAAACATAAACGGTGATTTGTTAAAATTTGGAAATCCAAAAGACCCTTTAAGAGCTTATATAAAAATAAAAAAACCCAACTTTACATTTAATTTGATTAAAGGTGGGAGTGTTGGTTTTGCAGAAACATTTATGAGAGATGAATTTGAAACAGATAACTTGTCGAGTTTAATTGAACTTACTGCTAGAAATATTAAAATAATTTATAAGTTTTCAGGATTGTTAGATTTACCAATAATAAATTTTTTAAAGAACACTTTCATAAAGAATACAAAAAGTAGAAGTAAAGAAAATATTGCTAAACACTATGATCTAGGAAACGAATTTTTTTCACTTTGGCTCGATAAAACTCTGACATATTCTAGTGCAATTTTTGAGGAACAGAGTCAAAATTTATCTGATGCTCAAAATAACAAATATCAAAAATTGATTAATTTAATTAAACCGAAAAATGGAGATAAAGTTTTAGAAATTGGATGTGGTTGGGGAGGGTTTGCTGAATATTTAGGAAAAAAATATGATGTTAAACTAGATTGCATCACTATTTCTAAAAAACAGTATGAATATGCAAAAGAAAGAATTCATAAATGTGGATTAAATGAAAAAGTTAATATTCAAATAAAAGATTATCGAGATCTAAAGGATAAGTATAATTCAATTGCCTCAATAGAAATGATTGAGGCCGTAGGAAAAAATTATTTACAGAATTATTTTAAAACTATAAAAGAAAATTTAGCTAATACTGGAACGGCAGCAATTCAAGCGATTACTATAGATGATAGTTTGTTTAACAGATATAAAAACAAACAAGATTTTATCCAAAAATATATTTTTCCAGGAGGATTCCTTCCAAGTAAAAATAGTATAAATAAGTATGTATCTGATAATGATTTAAGTATAAAATCATATAATTCTTATGCTGATCATTATTCTAGTACATTAAATCTATGGAGAAATGAATTTAATAAGAAATGGGATAAAATTAAAAATCAGGGTTTTGATTTAACTTTCAAAAGAATGTGGGAATTTTATTTGTGTTACTGTGAAGCTGGCTTTAAATCTAAAAATATCGACTTAATACAATTTTCAATTCAAAATAAATAATTAAAGGAAATCAATGCGTGAAATAAAATTTATCCAATCAATTTTATTGATAATTTCATTATTCTTAATTACAAGTTGTTCTAAAGATAGTTCTATGAAACCAGAAGATTTTAAAAACAAAAAACCTAGGTTAATTATTGAAGAATATTTATCGGGAAATGTTAAAGCGTGGGGAGTTCTTCAAAATAGATCCGGCAAAGTTATAAGACAATTTTCTGCTGATTTAGATGGTAAATGGGATGGCAAACAACTTATTCTCGACGAAAAGTTTAATTGGGACGATGGTGAAATTCAAACTAGACAGTGGCAAATTACTAAAATTGATGAAAATAATTACGAAGGTACAGCAGGGGATGTTGTTGGAAAAGCAAAAGGTTATTCTTACGGACCAGCATTTAAGTTTGAATATGTTCTTTTAGTTCCTGTCAAAGGAAAAGAAATAAAAATTACTTTTGATGATTGGATATTCAAGCAAGATGATCGTGTTGCGATTAATAAAGCAACTATGACTAAATTTGGTTTTAAAGTTGCTGAGTTAACTGTTGTTTTTGTAAAAGATTAATCTTTTTTTTGATATTTTGTCATTTTACCTACTAAAGAAAAATAAATTTTACTTGGTAAAAAACTAAGTATTTTAAGTATAATTGTAAGAGATTTTGGAAAATGAATTTCAAAAATATTCTTATTTATTAAACCGTCATAAATTTTTTCAGCTGCATATTCTGTTGTTTTTAAAAAGGGCATTTTAAAATCATTTTTATCAGTCATTGGAGTTTTAATAAATCCTGGTGATACAAGACAAACACGTACATTGGATCTTTTAAAATCAAAATATAAACTCTCAGCTAAATTATTTAATGCTGATTTAGAAGGTCCATAACCAGTTGAATTTGGAAGCCCTCTGTATCCAGCTATAGATGAAACAATAGTAATAATACCCTCTTTTTTATTTCTAAAATATTCTTCTACAGCCTTAATACTGTTTAAGGTCCCAAAAAAATTTACTTTAAATACATCTTCTATTTGTTCAACATCAATATCCTTTTCCTTTTTTGGGTTCCATGTTCCAGTAGAAAAAAAACATATATCAACACTTTGAAATTTATTCTTAATTTGCTCAAAAACTTCTTTGCATTTTGATTTATCAGTTACATCTAATGGAAATCCATAGATACTTTCATTATTGTCTGAAATTTCTCTAAGAAGATTTTCTCTTCTTGCAGAAATTGCAACATTCCATCCTTTAGAAGCAAATTTTATTGCTACAGCCTTCCCAATACCTGTACTTCCACCAGTTATCCAAATAGTTTTTTTATTCATTTTATAGTGATGTATAATACTAATATGTTAAAAAATAAATTTATATCATTTTTTCTTTTCTTCATTATTACTTATTCAGCATCATTTATTGGGGGAATGGCGACAATAAGTTTTAAAGAACCTTGGTATTCACAGCTTATAAAATCAAATTTTAATCCACCAGACTGGGTTTTTGCTCCTGTTTGGACAACTCTATATTTAATGATGACATTAGCAATTTGGTTTTATTGGCATAGTAAAAATAGAGAGATGAACACAGTTTATATTTATTTTATTCATATAGTTTTCAATACAACTTGGAGTGTTGTTTTTTTTGGATTACATCAAATTTTGTTAGCTCTCATAGTATTGATGATTCTAATTATTTTAATAATTGTTCTTATTGTTAAATTTAAACGTGTCAATTATGTAAGTGCTTACTTAATGATTCCCTATTTACTTTGGAGTTGCTATGCACTATTTCTAAATTTTAACTTATACATTTTAAATTAATATGGATGATGTTGTAATAGTTGGTGGTGGTATTATTGGTACAGCTACAGCGTACTTTATGTCTAAAGAGGGCAGAAAAGTTAAAGTTATTGAAAGAGATCCTACATACAAAACAGCTTCATTTCCGTTATCTCTAGGTGGGTTTAGACGACAATTTTTTCAAACAGAAAATATCTTATTAGGTAAATTTGCAAGAGAATTTATTTTTCAAATACCTGAATTGTTGAAAACAGAAAAAAATCCTAAACCAACTGCTAGTATGGTCACTAATGGATATCTGTTAATGTTTGGACCTGAACATGCAGAGGAACAATATAAAGCTTTAGAAAATCACAAAGCATGTGAGGCTGGAACAAAAAATATTAAAGGATCTGAACTAACAAAATTTTTTCCATATATTAACGATGATGGAATTGAGACTGCAACATTTACAGACAATAAAAGTGAAGGATGGATTGATCCATTTATGTTTCATGGAGCACTTAAAAGCAAAGCTATGGAACTTGGTGCTGAATTTGTAAAGGGTGAGGTTAAAACACTCTCTGAGATAAAAGCTAAAACAATAATTTCAGCAGCAGGTTGTTGGACAAAAGAACTTTTAGAAGATATTCCAGTGGAACCACAAAAACACACAGTGTTTAGAGTAAAGTGTCCTAAACATATTCCTGAAATGCCATTAACAGGTGACTTAACAACAGGAGTTTATTGGAGACCTGAGGGAAAGGAATATTTAGCTGGATCACCTAAATCAGTATTCGATGCAAAAGATCTTGAACCAGCTTGGGATGATTTTGAAGAACTTGTTTGGCCTGCATTAGCAAAGAGAATCCCTGCGATGGAAGAACTTAAATTAACTGGAGGATGGGCAGGGTATTATGATTGTAATAGATTAGACAATAATGCTGTTGTAGGAAAACATCCAAAATTTGATAATGTTTATTTAGCAACAGGTTTTACTGGCAGAGGTTTAATGCAAGCACCTGGAATAGGTAGAGCTCTTACAGAGTTAATTACAACTGGTGCTTATCAATCAATTGATATATCTAATATGGCAGTTGAAAGAGTTTTAGGAAAAAAGGCTAGGCCAGAACCTTATGTTCTTTAATTAAGTTCCACAAAAAGTTTGATATTTTTCATTTGAAGATAGCGGTATTTGATAATTGATTATATCTTTTTTCTCTAAATAAGGTTTATTTAATACTTCTAAAAAATTGTTAAAAGGCTCTATATTTCCGTTATTAGCCTCATTTAAAACTTCTTCTACTTTATGATTTCTTGGAATTACAAGTGGGTTAACACTCCTCATTAATTTCAAATATTTTTCAGGAGTGTTATTGTTAACTTTTAATCTTTCTTGCCATCTTTTTTTCCAATTTTCAAAATCATCTTTTTTAAAATTTTCTTTATTTGCAATTTCAAAGTTCATTAAATGACAAAAAGTATTTGTATAATCCATTTTTTCTTGATGCATCCAAGTTAACAAATCTAAAATCAAATATTTATCTTTTTCATCAACACCAAATAAGCCTAATTTATCTCTCATCATATTTAGCCATTTTTCTTCATATTTCTTTTCAAAAGAATTAATTATTTCAGTAGCTATCGTGATAGATTTTTTTTGATCTTTATCTATTAATGGAATTAAACATTCTGCAAATCTTGATAGATTCCATTTTGTAATAACTGGTTGATTACAATAAGCATATCTACCCATTTGATCAATTGAACTAAATACAGTTTTTGGATCATAAGTATCCATAAAGGCACAAGGACCATAATCAATTGTTTCACCTGAAATACTCATATTGTCAGTGTTCATTACACCGTGAATAAAACCAACTCTCATCCAATCAACAACAAGATCAATTTGTCTTTCCATTACCGCTTTTAAAAGATCTAATGATTTATTTTTGGAATTTTGAATATTTGGATAATGTCTTTTAATAACATAATCTAACAGTATTTCTAATTCGTCTTTTTTTTCTCTTGCAGCAATGTATTGAAAAGTACCAACCCTTATATGACTTAAGGCTACTCTTGTAAGTATTGCCCCATGTAAAGCCGTTTCTCTTATTACATCTTCACCTGTTTTGACTACTGCCAAACTTCTTGTTGTAGGAATGCCCAAGTTATGCATTGCCTCACTAATTATATATTCTCTTAACATTGGCCCAAGTGCTGCTCTTCCATCACCATTTCTCGAAAAAGCTGTTTTTCCAGATCCTTTAAATTGAATATCATATCTATCATTTTTTTTTGATAAATGTTCTCCAATTAAAACAGCTCTTCCGTCACCTAACATTGTAAAGTGACCAAATTGATGACCTGCATATGCTTGTGCAATGCTATTGCTTCCTTGTGGAAGAGAGTTACCTGAAAATAATTCAGAAATTTTCTTATCATCTAAATTTGAAAAATCTAGATTTAATTCTTTTGAAAGATCTTTATTTAAAATAATTAATTTTGGATCTTTAACAGGAACAGGACCAATTTCTTCTTTAAATGGATCTGGTAACTTAGAATAAGTATTGTCGAAACACCATCCAATGGTCATTAGATCTAACTAACTTCTGCTTGATTTTCTTTAGGTTTTACTTCTGTTTTAAATTGATTTGAAATTTTTTGAACTTGAACTGATGAAACTTTATACTCTGCACACATTGTTTCCTCATCTTTTCCATGTCCTGTAACCATATTCACCATGTGTTCAGGGAAATGGAATGTTGTAAAGACAATTCCCTCTTTTACTTTATCGGTAACCTCTACTTTTAGAGCAACTTCACCTCTACCAGAATATAATCGTCCAATATCTCCAGTATTTAAATCTCTATCAGCTGCATCTTTAGGATGAATTAACAACACATCTTCATCAACAATATTAATGTTATTAGTTCTTCTAGTCATTGTTGCTGCGTTATAATGCTGTAAAACACGACTTGTAGTCAATATTAGTGGATAATCTTTTTGATTATTTTTAATTTCTGTAGATTCTTTCCAATCAAAGCTTTTTAGACGACCTTTTCCTAACTTGAATTCGTTAGTGTGTAGTATTTGAGTATCTGTTCCATCTTCTTTAACCGGCCATTGTAACCCAAATTTTCCTAATCTTTCTCTAGTTATACCTTTAAAAAAAGGAACAATATCTGCAATTTCAGAAAGTACTTGGTCGGCGTCATAATCTGGTTGATCAAAACCAAGTTTTTGCATCATGTCAGTGACTATAACTCCATCAGGTTTCGTTCCTGGTAAAGGTGAAACTGCTCTATTTACTCTTTGAACTCTTCTCTCAGTATTAGTAAACGTTCCATCTTTTTCTAAGAATGTAGTTCCTGGAAGAACAACAGTCGCAAGTTTAGCTGTTTCACTCATAAAAATTTCTTGAACTACCAAAAGCTCTAAAGAATTCATTGCATCAATTACATGAGCACTATTTGGATCTGTTTGAACAATATCCTCACCTATAATCCAAATTCCTTTAATATCTTTTTTAATTGCTGCATCAAACATTTGAGGAATTTTCAAACCAGCTTTAGTTGGGTGGGTCACACCATATTTTTCAGAATAAAATTTTTGATTTTTTATATCTGAAACTTCAAAATATCCTGCACCTTGGTGTGGCTGACAACCCATGTCTGCTGCACCTTGAACATTATTTTGACCTCTCAAAGGATTTACACCTACACCTTTTCTACCAATGTTGCCTGTGATCATTGCAAGGTCGGCAATTAACATAACTGTTTTTGATCCTTGTTCATGCTCTGTAACTCCTAAACCATGAAACTCCATTGAGTTTTTAGCAGTTGCATAGGCAATAGCTGCTTCTTTTACTAATTGTTTATCAACACCAGCAACTTTTGCTAAATGATCAACATCTTGTCTCTCAATTTCTTTTAAAAAGTTATCAAAACCTTCTGTTCTGTCTCTTACAAAGTCAGCATTATATAATTTTGATTTAATTATAAAATGTAACATCATGTTTAGTACAGCAACATTAGTTCCAGGTCTTAATTTAATATGATAATCGGCTAATTTTGCTAATTCAGTTGTAATCGGGTCTAACACAATAAGTTTTTTACCCTTCATAACTTGTTGTTTAATCTTTGCACCTGTTACAGGATGTGCATTTGTTGGATTTGCACCAATAACCAAAAATAAATCAGCATGATAAATATCTTCAGTAGAGTTAGTTGCTGCACCAGTTCCAAAAGTTTGCTGCATTCCCCAGGCAGTAGGTGAGTGACAAATTCTCGCGCAACAATCCACACTATTTGTTCCTACTGCTGCCCTTATCATTTTTTGGAAAACATAATTTTCTTCATTTGTACATCTAGCTGATGATATTCCAGCAAATGCGTCAGGACCATGATCTTTAATAATTCTTTGCATTTCCTTTTTTATAAAATCATACGCCTCATCCCATGATGCTTCCTCGAATTTACCATTTCTTTTAATTAAAGGTGTTTTTAATCTATCTGGATGATCATAAAAACCAAATGCATATCTTCCTTTAATACAAGTATGTCCTGCATTAACTTCAGTTTGTTTTGGAGTATCTATTGCAACAACTTTATCATTTTTAATTGATGCTTCTAAATTACACCCAACACCACAATAAGAACATGTGGTTCTTACTTTTTTATCTACTGCTGCTGATTTTGATTGAAAAACGTCAGAAATTGCATCAGTAGGACAAGTATGTGCACAGGCTCCACACGATACACATGATGAGTCACCAAACATCATGTCATTGTCAGTTGTAATTCTAGACTCAAATCCTCTTCCGGACATTGTAAGTACGAATGAACCTTGAATTTCATCACAAGCTCTTACACATCTTCCACAATTAATACAGTTATCTAAATTCATTCTCATATAATCATGAGAAGTATCTCTTGGAATTCCTTTGTGTTGTTTGGGGCTGTTATATCTATGATCAGAAATACCTAAATCATTTGCAACAGTTTGAAGTTCACAATTATTGTTTACTTCACAAGTATTACATTCCATTGGGTGATCTGTTAAAACTAATTCAACGATATTTTTCCTTAAACTTTGAAGATTTTCATTTGAAGTAAAAATATGTTGATTTTCAGCTACAGGAGTATGACATGAAGCAACAACTTTTGTAGGACCATCCTTTTCTAATGCTACCTCAACAGAACAAACTCTACATGCACCATACGGAGCAAGATTTGGATCATCACAAAGTGTTGGAACTTTTTTTTCTCCAACATAACTTTTAACAAATTTTAAAATAGATGTATGATTGGCACCAATTTCATATGGTTTGCCATCTATATAAGCAATTTTTCTTTTTTCTGAGCTCATTAATTATCCTTTACCATATCACTTTTCATTTCATCACCAAAATACTTTAAGATGTTCATAATGGGAGTTGGTATGGCACCACAAAGGGCACATAAACAGCCTTTTTGCATAGTTACTAATAATTCATTTAATAATTTGAGTGGGATTTTAGCAGTTTTTTTCTTAGCTTGATCAAACATTTCCTTCCCTCTATAAGATCCAAGTCTTCCAGGGAAACATTTACCACATGATTCCTCTGCTGAAAATTCAAACAAATGATGAATATATTCAGTCATTGGAAAATTTTTTGGAATACTTACAACACTCGCATGGCCTAGCATAAATCCCTTTGCAGTAAATTCTTGAAAGTCTAAGTTTAAATTATTGATTTCTGCTAAAGGAACAACACCTCCTAAAGGCCCACCGATTTGAAATGCTTTTATCTCTTCTTTATAGCCACCGCCAATTTCATTAAATATTTTTTTCATTGGCGTGCCCATATCTATCTCATAAACACCAGGATTATTAAAAAAACTATCTAAACAAACTAATTTAGTACCCGCTGATTTTTTATTTCCTATAGATGAAAATTTATTTGCTCCATTGAGTAATATTCCTGATGCGGCAGCTAAAGTTTCAACATTATTTACTACTGTAGGTTTTTTATAAAGTCCCTCTGTAACAGGGAAAGGGGGTCTTACATCTACTTCAGCTCTTCTTCCTTCAATGGAAGCAATAAGTGCTGTCTCTTCTCCGCAGATATAAGCACCTTGTCCAATACAAATTCCTAAATCAAATGAAAAATCTGTTCCTAAAATATTTTCACCTAATAGTCCTAATTTTTTAAGTTCATTTATAGCTCCGTTTATCGCCTCAATAGATTTAGGGTATTCCCCCCTAATATATAAAACACCCTCATTACTTCCTATTACATAACCACATATCACCATTCCAAAAATAACTTTTAAGGGTTGATCTTCTAATAAATATCTATCAGAGAAAGCACCTGAGTCTCCTTCATCAGCATTGCAAATGACATATTTTTTATCGCCTTTTGCTTTACTGCAAAAATCCCATTTCATTCCTGTAGGAAAGCCAGCTCCACCTCTTCCAGTTAGATTTGACTCTAATAATGATTTTACAATTTCTTTTTTATCTATTTTTAAAAATTTACTCAACTGATCATTGAACTGATCCGTAGAGGAAAGTTTATCATCCATTAAAAAACTTGTTGTAGCATAACTTTTTGAAAAAAATTTTTCTTGTTTAATATCTTCACCTTTTAAAATTTGATCAATTTTTTCAATATCTTTTCCAGCATAATTTTCCCCATCATAGTGGAATGCGTTGTTTTCGTAACAATGTCCCAAACAGAACATTTCTCCAACTTTGTCATTACCTAATTTTTCTTTTAGTTTATCTTTTAACTTTTCTTGAGTTCCTGCACACATACAAGCGCTACCATTACATACAAAAGCTTTTTTTTCTCTGTGTGAAGGTCTTAAAAATTCATAAAAACTCTCAGCACCGTGAATGGTGGAAACTCCTAAATTATATTCTTTTGCAATTTCTTTAATGTCTTTTGGTGAGTCGTTTAAAACATTTTCAGACAACTTTTTGAATAAGTTATCTTTTAAACCAATTCTTCCGGATAAATTACTTATATTTTTAGACACCGCAAAATTCCTTTTTTAATTCACAATAACTTTTTGGTTATTTGTGTAAATATTAAAACTATCTTCTTTTACGAAACCAACCAAGGTCATGTCAAATCTATTCGCAAGATCAATTGCTAGGCTAGTTGGCGCACCTACTCCAATCATTAAGCCAATATTAGTCATTAAAACTTTTTGGACCAACTCAAAATTTAGGCGTCCAGAACATGTAATAAATTGGTCGTTTGGCTCGAGGTAGTTATTCAATAGTGCGTCACCAATCATTTTATCTAATGCATTATGTCTTCCTACATCCTCTCTTAAAGATATTAAGTTACCATCTGATGAGAATAATCCACTAGCATGAATACCACCAGTTTTAGCAAATTCAGATTGATTTTTTCTAAGAACTGATGGTGAGTTTATAATTATTTCTTTAGATAATCTTGGATTTGATTTGGAGGTTTTGTCTTTTTTTATTATTTCTAACGAATCTAGCGACGATTTTCCACATACGCCACAAGATGAGTTCGTTAAAAAATCTCTTTTTATTTTTGAAATATTTACATTTTGAGAGTTATTCAAAGTAACAAGAATTTTATTTTGAATATTATACTGACCTACTTTGTTGCCAAAACTCTCTATATTTTCAATATCATTTATATTTTGAATAATTTGTTCGTTGAATAAAAAACCTCTTACTAAATCTTTATCATGTCCTGGAGTTCTCATTGTTATCGATAAACTTTTTGTAATCCATTTTTCTTTGTCTTTGAATTTTAAAGAAATTTCTAAAGGTTCCTCAATAGATATTAAATCTTCTATATTTTCCAATTTATATTTTGTAAATTTTGTAATTTTATATTTTGAATTCATTTTACTATTTTAAGGGATAATTTTTCTTTAGGATAAATTTATTAATAATGATTGCTAATACAATAATTATAAAACACCCTGAAATGATGGGGAAAAGTAGATAATCATATGATACGCTACCAATAATAACAATTACAGGATTTCCACCTGCAGGTGGGTGCACAACGTTAAGTAATATCATAAAAAAAATTCCTACACCAACAGCAATTGCTATACTAATGTATATTGGTAATGGAATTAAGTTCACGAAAATTACTCCGACTAAAGTTGTCACCAAGTGTCCAAAAAAAACATTACGTGGTTGAGCAAATGGACTTTCAGGAAAACCAAATAATAAAACCATTGAGGACCCGAATGATCCAGCTAAAAATAAACCCAAAGCACTTTTATAAGTAAGAATAGTTAATACACCAATTGTAAAGGCTGAAAAGAAACCAGCAATTAAAGCTTTTTTTAAAACTTCTTTATTTAATTTAATCATTTAGTGCTTTATCAACAGTTCTTATCGGAAGTAACAAGCATTCTTTTCTTGATATATTTTTTTTATCAAAAATTTCTTTAAAACTAGCCCATTTTTTTTCTAAAATTATTTTAGTGTTTTCAAAAATATTTTCACAAATATTTATAAAATCTTTTACCTCATCTAAACTTTTATCTTTAATATTTTGTGAAAGAAGACTAACAGATGCTTGACAGTAAATGCATGACTTGCATTGATAACCCATATCTACAACTTTATTATTTTTTACGATAAGACTAATTTCCATTTCATCACCACACATTGGATTTTTATTTTTTGATTTATGTGTATGTTTTTCAAGAGTTTTGTTATTCTCTGTATTTGAAGCTATTTCTAAAATTCGCAAGTCCATTTTATTTCTTTAAATCAAAATTTAATGTTTTATATTTTGTTTGATGGATCATAACAACATTTTAGCAGTTGTACTAGCAGGAGGTAAATCTAAAAGATTTGGTAGAGACAAATCTCAAGTCAAATTAGGCAATAAAATACTGATCGATTACATTTTGTCAGAGATAATAGATCTGTATAAAGATATTTTGATTGTGACAAATGAACCAATTAAGTTTTTAAATTCAGATAAAATTTCTTTAACAAGTGATATTAAAAAAGGTCTTGGACCTCTTGGAGGAGTTTTTAGTGCAATGAGGTGGGCGAAGGACAACAGAAAAAATTACAAATGGATATCTACATTTCCAATTGACACTCCATTCTTTAAAAAAGAGCATCTAATTAAATTCTATAAAAAAATAAATTTAGATAAAAGTAATTTATTTTTTATGAAATCAAAAAATACACGACATAATATTTTTGGATTATGGTCATTAGAATTGTTTGAAAAATTAGAACTTGCATTAAATAAAGGTGATAGAAAAGTAGAACTTTGGGCAAATGAAATAGGTGTCAAAACGATTGATTTTGAACATGAAAACAATAATGATCCATTTTTTAATATAAATACTGAAGAAGATTTAGAGAATGCTAAAAAAATATTAAATCATGATAAGTTATAATAAGTCAAAAACAATTCTAAAAAAATCACATTTTAAGATTGGTGAAGAATATATAACAACAAAAAATTGTTTAAATCGTGTTGTTGCAAGAAATGTTTATACAAATTTTGATTACCCTTTGGGAAATAATGCTGCATTTGATGGTTATGCAATAAAATCTAGTGATACAAATAAGTTAAACAAATATTTAAATAAAAAATTTAAAATAATTGGATCTATTGCTGCAGGAAATAAACCTTTAGAAAAAAAGATTAAAAAGTTTGAAACAGTTGAAATTATGACTGGTGCATTAATACCAAAATCTTTTGATACTATTATTCCAATTGAACAAATAAATTTTTATCCAAATAAAAAAAATGCAAAATATATCGTGCTTAATAAAAAATTTTCTAAGTTTGAAAATGTAAGATTTAAAGGTTCAGACTATAAAAAAAACGACCTTTTAATTTCAAAAGGAACAATTTTAGAATCTAACCATGTATTAGCCTTAAAAACATTAGGGATTAAAAAAATTAAGGTAAAAAAAAAACCAAATATTTTATTTTTTTCAACAGGTAATGAAATTACAAATAAAGATAAAATATTTGATTGGGAAGTAAGAAATTCAAATTGTCATTATATCAATTCTTTAAATAAAAATTTCTTATTCAATTTCAAAGATGGTGGTATTTTGAGAGATAACCAAGCTAATTTATTTAAGTCTCATATAAAAAAAATGCTTAAATCAAAAATTGACATGATTATTACATCAGGTGCTGTTTCTGCTGGAAAATTTGATTTTGTTCCAAGTGTGGTAAATGAATTTCAATTATCTAATTATTTTAAAAGTGTAGCAATTCGGCCAGGTAAACCTATTTTGTTTGCAAAGATAAGAGGGAAGTCCAAAGTTATTTTTGGTTTACCAGGAAATCCAATTTCATCAGCCGCATGCTTTAGGTTCTTCGTATATCCTTACTTGAGAAATTTACTTGGCATAAAAGAAGAAACTTCATTTAAAGCAATTTTAAAAAATGAATTTAAAAAAAAAAGAGACTTTACTCGCTTCGTAAAGAGTAAATTAAGTACAACTAATAATGGTAAATTAGAGGTTCAAATTTTAAAGGGTCAGGAGTCATTTAGAATTAAGTCATTTATTCAATCAAATATTTGGGTGTTACTACCATCTGGTAAGGAAAAATTTAAAAAAGGTGAAATTGTTGATTGTTTTTTTCCAAATCAATCAAATAGAATTTTTTAATAAAAGATCTCATTTTTGTTGTAGTTGAAATAAATAAGAATTAATAATTCATTAATGATTGAACTTAAAAATGAAAAATTAGCTGTGCCAGTGGTTTTATTTGCCGGACTACTTTGGTCATTTGGTCCATTAGTAGTAAGGTATATGGATCAACCCCACTTAGTGCCTTGGCAATATATATTTGGAAGAGGACTTACAATCTTTGTTCTTTTAAATCTTTATCTATATTTTGAAGAGGGTACAAATTTTTATAAAAACTACAAAAAAGTAGGTAAATCAGGATTGCTTGGTGGTTGTGGTCTTGGAATAGCAATGATTTCTTTTATTTACTCAATAACAAATACTACAGCCGCAATAACTTTGTTGTGTTTAGCTGCAATGCCTTTTTTTACAGCATTACTTGCATTTTTATTTTTAAAGGAAAGAATCAGCATTAATGTTTGGATTTCAATTATTCTTGCAACGATAGGAATAATAATTATGGCAATAGGTAATACTGAAAAAAATTCAGTAATTGGTTTTATATTTGGTATTACCTCATCAATTGGATTTTCTGTTTTTTCAGTAACACTAAGATGGAGAAAAGAAACTCCAAAATTTACAACAGTGGCAATAGCGGGACTATTTTGTTTTATATTGGCTGCAATTATGATTTTAATTAAAAACCAACCTTTTTTTGCAAATAGTTATAATAGTTCAATGTTTTCTTTACATGGTACATTAGTTTGTTTGGGTTTAATCTTATATTCAATTGGATCAAAAGCTATTCCAGCTGCAGAGCTTACTTTATTATCTTTAACTGAAGTAATTGGAGGAATATTTTGGGTTTGGTTGCCTTTATTTGGAATAAATGAGATACCTTCAACCAATACGATTGTTGGCGGTTTTTTTCTTTTCGTATCTCTAACTTATTACAGTTTAATTATGAGATGGAATAAAAGACACATAGCTCTAAATTAATATCTAAATTTATGGAAAGACCTGATTTTTTTACACTTAAAAATGGTGATAAAGCAAAGCTTCCTTTCTCAGACAAGGAATATAATGAAAGAGTAAAAAAGTTAAGATTTGTTATGGAAAAAAATAATCTTGATATGATTATTTTAACTTCAATGCATAACATTGCTTATTACACTGGGTTTATATATTGCTCTTTTGGTAGACCTTATGGTTGTATTATTACAAATAATAAAATTTCAACTATTTCAGCAAATATAGATGCAAGTCAACCATGGCGTAGATCTCATTGCGACAATGTTATTTATACAGATTGGAAAAGAGACAATTTTTTAAAAGCTATAGTTTCAATCATTGGCAGGGATGATCCTCCAAAAAATATTGGAATAGAAAATGATCATATAACATTGGATATGAGTGAAAAAATCGGTTCAATTTTTTCTTTTTCTGTTTTTAAAGATATTTCAAAAGAGCTTATGAAGCTAAGGATGATAAAATCTAACGAAGAAATTGAAATAATTAAAAATGGTGCAAGAATAGCAGATATTGGAGGAGAAGAGATTGTTAAGAATATTAAAGAAGGTGCAACTGAATTAGAAATTGCAATTTTTGGACGGGATAAAATGGAAAGAGAAATTGCAAAGACTTATCCCAATGCAGAGTATATGGATACTTGGGTATGGTTTCAATCAGGAATAAATACTGATGGTGCCCACAATCCTAAAACAAATCGTAAACTAAAAAAAGGTGATATTTTATCGTTAAATACATTTCCAATGATATCAGGTTATTATACAGCACTTGAGAGAACATTGTTTTTAAAATCAGTTGACGATGAGTCTTTAAAAGCTTGGGAGGCAAATGTGAAAGTTCATAAAAGAGGTTTAGAACTTATAAAACCAGGAGTAAGATGTTCAGATATTTGTAATGAACTAAATGAATTATTTGCTGATCTAGGATATTTGCAATTTAGAACTTTTGGATACGGCCATTCTTTTGGTGTGCTTTCACATTTTTATGGGAGAGAAGCAGGATTAGAACTAAGAGAAGATATCGATACTGTTTTAGAAGAGAATATGGTTATTTCAATGGAGCCTATGATTTTAATTCCTGAGGGAAAACCAGGGGCAGGTGGTTATAGAGAGCATGATATTTTAGTGATAGGTAAAAATGGAGCCGAAAATATTACGAAGTTTCCGTTTGGGCCAGAACATAATATTATCAAAGGATAAAATGAATAAAGATAAAGTTATAGTTAATAGTTGGAATGAATGGGATCCTCTTAAACATGTCATAGTAGGTAGAGCAGATGGAACCTGTATACCTGCTCCTGAACCAGCTTTAGACGCAAAAGTTCCTGAAGACTCAGATATGCGTGGTCAGTTTGGTCCTAGAACAAAAGATACTGTTGATAGAGCAAATCAACTTTTAGATGATTTTTCGAGAATGTTAATAAAAAGAGGTATAAAAGTAGATAGACCTACACCAATTGATTTTAATAAAAAAACATCAACACCTGATTGGGAGGCAGAAACTATGTTTGGATGTATGCCCCCCAGAGATGTTTTATTAACTGTTGGGAATGAAATATTAGAAGCAACAATGAGTTATAGATGTAGATGGTTTGAGTATTTATGTTACAGACCACTCTTAAAAGAGTATTACAATAAAGATCCTAACATGAGGCATGAGTCTGCTCCTAAACCAAGATTAACAGATGCAGATTATAGAAAGGATTATTTATCTGATAAAATTGGAATTCAAAAGAGGCTAAAATGGACCGAAGATAAATTTTTTGTTACAACAGAAGAGGAGCCATTATTTGACGCTGCAGATGTGTTGAGATTTGGAAAAGACTTAGTAGTTCAGCATGGTTTTACAACAAACCTAAAAGGCATAGATTGGTTAAAAAGACATTATAAAGATCACAGAGTGCATGCAGTTAATTTTCCTGGAGATCCGTACCCTATTCATATTGATGCAACTTTTACACCTATTAAAGAAGGATTAATTATTAATAATCCTCAAAGAAGACTGCCAAAAGAACAAAGAAAGTTATTTGAAAATAACGGATGGAAGATAATTGATGCTGCCCAGCCTGCTCATAATGAACCACCACCGCTTTGTTATTCATCTGTTTGGCTTTCAATGAATGTTTTAGTATTAGATCCAAAAACAGTTTGCGTAGAAAAAAGTGAAAAATTTCAAGCAGAACAACTAGATAAACTGGGTATGGAAGTTATTCCAGTTGAATTGAGAGATGCATATGCTTTTGGTGGAGGACTTCATTGTTGTACAGCAGATGTTTATAGAGAGGGTGATTTGAAGGATTACTTCCCAAAACAATAAATTTAACTTGGGTTTTTTTTTAAAAAATTGATAAATTCAATAACTTCTTCGAATTTTTCATCAGGTATATCTTTATAACTTGATTGAAACTTATCTTTTACACATAATGCTACATGCGCATATGGATTTCTTCCTTTAGGATGATTTGGATGATCTGGTAATTGCCCTTTCAAATAATCGCCAGCTTCCTGAATAATTTTCCAGAGTTTACTAGCGTTTTCTTTGTTCATTTTATTTAAAACGTTTTAGATTAATCTAGATTAGTTGGAAAATGCATCCAACCTGTAATTATATATTTTACTCCGCTATTCAAAATCTCTCCACAGTGAGCATGCGTCCACTCTGCTGGCCAAATTAAAGTTTTTCCAATCTCAGGTTTGATCTTTAAATCATAATGCGTGAAATGAGTGTTTCCACCATCGTCAACATTATTTAAATACGTCATCCAAGCAAAAACTCTATGTAAACTATTTAAAGATGATCTTTCTGTATGAATATGAGAAAAATGATCTCCAGGATTATATCTTTGAATATTAAAAGTTGGTATATCAACCGTATTTATTTTATCTTTTAAAAAAGGCCATTGCTCTTGATAATCAAGATAACAATTATGTAATGCCTTTATATACTCTTTGATATGTAGAAATTTTTCTTCTTTTAAATTGTTTGGATGAATATTTATATCAGTTGTTTTTTTTAACTCAGTTTTTTTGCCATCTCCTGTAGTGCCGTCCTTTTGTAAATCAATATTTGTTTCAAAAAAATTTGTAATATTTTTACATAAATCATCATTCTCTAGATTCCAAATTCCTATAAAATTAATTTGATCACTCTCTAATTTTAATCTTTTCATATTTTATAAAATTTCATGTTTATCTTTAGTCAATCTAATTATTCCCGATGCTTTTTCAATAAATTTCAAACCTTCTTTATGTTTATTAAGTTTGAGTAATATTTTCCCATATGCATGATTTGCAATTTGATGTTTTGGATTAATTTTTAAAGCTTGTTTTAAATATTTTTCAGTATCATCTAATTTATTTTTATCCTCATAAATTTGTGCCAAACCGCATAATCCTTCAACATTATTTTGATCTAATTCAATTACATTATTAAAGAATTTAATTGACTCATCAATTCTATTCAGTTTTTTTAATATTATAGCTAGATTAAGATTTAGATTTATATGCTTAGAATTTAATTTTATTGCTTTTTTTAAAAAAACTTCTGCATTATTAAATTTTTTTTTTATCCCATTTATTACACCTAGTAAAAAAAAAGTTTCAAAATTATCATTAGAAATTTCTAAATTTTTCATTAAGCAATTTTCTGCTGAGTCAAAATCTTTGATCTTTAAGAATTCTTGAGATTTATTAATATTGCTTTTAATTGTTTCTGTCATGATTAAAATATATATCTTTATCAATAAAAGATATATGGCTAGTTATTATAATAAATGTGATCTAATTTTCTGATATTTTATCTATATCAAATTTTTCTAATCCTGACTTAGTTTTATTATTGTCATCTTCTAAGTTCTCAAATTTTGACCTTTTTTCCATTTCTTTTTGCATTAATCTTTGTTCTCTTCTTATTTCTGCTTGTTCTTTAAGTTTTTGTTCTCTATCAAATTTTTCTTCCCATTCTTTAATTTTTATATGTTCAAGCTGTTTCTTTTTTTGCTCTTCTTCTTGTAATACTTTAAGTTCCCTATTTTTTCTTCTTTGTTCTTTAAGTTCCTTTTGTTTTTGCTCATCTTCTCTAACTTTTAAATCAAT
>CACOQC010000013.1 GCA_902629215.1 uncultured Pelagibacteraceae bacterium
ATTGATTTTTCGTAATCAAGTGCCATTTGATCAGCATAAATTGTTTCAACTTTTTCTATACCAAAAAAATTTAAGATAAATTTTAGCCAAGGTGTTAAAAAATCTTCTTTACTATTTAGTTTAGTGCCCCCTGAAGTAATTACTAAATAGGCCTTTTTGTTTTTTAACAACCCTTCTCTTCTACCGTTAGGTTTAAATCTGAAAGTTTCTCCAACTCTCGCAGCAAGATCTGACCATGCCTTTAGAGTTGCTGGTGGACCATAATTATAAATTGGGGCAGAAATTATGATTATATCACTTTCTTTAAGTTCTTTAACTAATTGATTGGATAGTTCAAACATCCTTTTGTGGTTTTCATTTTGATCTTCTTCTTTTATGTTCATGCCTGACTCGGTCAAACCAGTGACAAAAACCATTTCTTCATTTAAGTCTCTGTAAATTACTTCGTCACCAGGTTTTTTAATTTTTTCTAATACTTTTTTAGCTAATGCTCTAGAAGTTGAACCTTCTTTTCTTGCACTTGAATCTATTTGATAAATTTTCATAAATAATTATCCAAAATTTTGTAAAAAAGGAAACACATTAAGCAGATAATAACCTAAAGCCTGTAATTGGTTAGTAATTATTAAAATACCTGTTAATAATAAGATAGTCCCACCAATTTTAGATACTTTATTTATGTTCTTTCTGAAATTTTTTGAGAATACTAAGAATTTCTGAATTAAATAACCGGATAAAATAAATGGTATAGCAAGACCAATTGAATAAAAAGATAACAGCAAAATACCTCTTACCAAACTCTCTTCCGTGGCTGCAAGTACTAAAATAGATCCTAAAATTGGACCAATACAGGGTGTCCAACCAAATGCAAACGCCATACCAATTAAAATTGGGCTAAAAAAATTTTTATTTAAATTAGTTTGAATTCTTTTTTCATAATTTAAAAATCCAATATTAATAAAACCGATAATATGAAGAGAAAGAACAATAATTATCAAACCAGCTACAATTCTTAATTCGTATGAATTTTGTAAAAGAACCTGTCCTAAAAAAGTTGAGGCGGCGCCAAAAATTATAAAAACTGTAGAAAATCCAACAGTAAATAATATTATAGGAAATAAATTTATATTTTTTTTTTCTGCTAATTCGCTTACTGAACTACCTGAAATATAAGAAATATAACCAGGTATAAGTGGCAGGACACAAGGAGATAAAAAACTTATCAACCCCGCACCCAAAGCAATAGTTAATTCAATCATTTAAATTACAATATTTAATCTTTATAGGGAATAACTTGATGTTTTTGTTGGCCTAATTTATCAATACCTAAAATTACCTCTTCCCCACCTTTTAAAAAAATTGGTGGTTTCATATTTTCTCCAACTCCAGGAGGTGTACCTGTGCAACAAATATCACCTGGATGTAAACTCATACAAGAACTCATATAAGAAACTAAAGTTTTTACATCAAAGATCATTTTCTCAGTATTTCCAGTTTGCATTCTTTTTCCATTCACATCTAAAAACATATTTAACTTTTGAAAATCTGTTAGTTCATCTTTTGTTACAATGTAAGGACCTATAGGACCAAAAGTATCAAAACCTTTTCCTTTGTCCCAAGTTAAACCTTTATTTTTTTGAAAGTTTCTTTCACTAACATCATTAACAAGAAAAAAACCAAGAACATGATCTAATGCATTTTCAGCACTGACATTTATTGCTTTTTTCCCAATCACAAAACCTAATTCAACCTCCCAATCTGTATGATTAGATCCTTTTGGGACAATGATTGGATCGTTAGGTCCAGTAATACAACTAGTAAACTTTGAAAAAATTATCGGTTCTTTTGGTATTGGTAAATTTTGTTCTTCAGCGTGATCTTTAAAATTCAAACCAATTCCTATAAATTTAGATGGTTTAGATACGCATGCACCAATTCTAAGATTTGAGTCTAGCACTGGAAGTTTTGATGTGTCTGTAGTTTTAATTTTATCTAAAGTTTCAAAATTCAATGTATCAGGATTTAAATCTTTTATTATTGATGATAAATCTCTATATTTATTTTCATTGTCTATTAAAGCGGGTTTCTCTGATCCTGCTTCTCCTACTCTTAATAATCTCATTTTATTATCCTTTCAATCCCATGTGGGTATATTTTACATTTAAATAATCTTTAATTGCATTTGAGCCACCTTCTCTTCCATATCCACTTTGTTTAATTCCACCAAAAGGTGCTTCTGCAATTGCAATCATACCTGTATTCACTCCTACAGTTCCTGTTTCTAGCTGTTCAGATGCAAGATGTGCTTTTTCCATAGAATTAGTACAAACATAACTACATAAACCAAGTTCATGATTATTCGCTCTCTCAATTACTTCGTCAAAAGATTTAAATGAAAGCATGGGTACTAATGGTCCAAATGGTTCTTGTTTCATTATAGTATAATCATCTTTAACATTATCAAATATTGTTGGCTCATAAAAAAATCCTTTATTAAATCCTGCTGGTCTTTTTCCACCATATAAAACTTTAGCACCTTCTTGCTTAGTTTTTTCAACTAACTCTTCTATTTCATTTAATCTTTTCTTGGTAGTTAATGGACCCAATTGTGTTTCTGGATTCATTCCATCTCCAATCTTTAATTTTTTTGTTTTATCTACAAATAAATTTACAAACTCATCTTTCTTACTCTCATGAATATAAAATCTATTCGGAGATATACATACCTGTCCATTATTTCTAAATTTTGCAGCTATAGCCATATCTGCAGCTTTTTTAGTATCTGCATCATCGAAAACAATAAAAGGTGAATGACCACTAAGTTCCATGGTAACTCTTTGAACTTTATCAGCAGCTTGCTTTAAAATAAGTTTTCCAACTCTTGATGATCCTGTAATTGAAATCTTTTTGACAATATCAGAAGCAATCAATTGTTGAGCAATACTTGGTGGATCACCTGATAAAAGGTTTACTACGCCTGGAGGTACACCACATTCTCTACAAATATCAACCATTTGCATTACAACTCCTGGAGTAATTACATCTGGTTTTATTATGACAGAACAACCAGCTGCTAATGCAGTTGAAATTTTTCTTGCAGATAAAACTGCTGGAAAGTTCCACGGTGATAAAGCAGCAACTACTCCTACTGGCTGGTAATAAACATGCACTCTTGTATCTTCAAATCTACTTTCTACAGTCTGACCATAAATTCTTTTTGTTTCTTCAGCATTCCACTCAAAAATATCTGCAGCTCCATTAATCTCTCCTTTTGCTTCTACTAGAGGTTTACCTACTTCCAATGTCATCCACTTTGCCAAAATATCTTGTTTTTCTCTCATCTTGTCTGCAATTCTTCTTATGATATATGATCTTTGCCATGGAGCAGTTTTTCTCCAAACCTCTAATCCTTTCGCTGCTGACTGCAATGCTGCCTCTACATCTTTTGGAGTTGCTTTTGATGCTTGGCCTAAAACTTCCTCATTTGCCGGATTTATAACTTCGTAAGTTCCCTTGTCAGATGATTGCTGCCATTTACCATTAATAAATTGTCCAAATTTTTCGTACATATTGCTAACTTAGCATTACTTGTGGTTGTGTCTAGCATGCAAATAAAGCATATCAACATTTTTATATCGCTAGTAGAATGAATTTATAAAAAAAAGGAGGAAATATGAAAGCATACATAATGGGAAACTATACTGCAAAAGCTTTTCAAGGATTTCTACAAGATCCAGCAAGTGATAGAAAAGCTGTAGTAAAACAACTTACTGAAGCTATGGGTGGTAAAATGCATAGCATGGATATTGTTAGAGGTTCATATGATTTTATAGTAGTTACTGACGTGCCAAGCTTTGATGATTTTGCTGCAATTAAATTAGTAGTAGAGGCATCTGGTGCAGTTGAAAATTTAACAATTTTAGAAGCTATTGACTTTTCTAAAGCAACTGCAAAAGCAAGTAAAATTGGTTATAAAGCTCCAGGCCAATAAAAAAGAATTTTTAACTTCCAGTTTAATACTGGAAGTTAAATTCAATTATCATTTTCCCGCTGCGTTTACAACGTAGTAAGATACAATATCTATTTCTTCTTTAGTTAGAATTTCACCTTCTCCAAAAGCTGGCATAACTCCTAATCCATGGGTAACCATGTCTGTAACAGACTCGATTGTCATGCTTACAGTATCTAAATTAGGTCCTATATTACCTACAGAACCTGCTGCCTTTAAAACATGGCAAGCAGCACATCCAGCAGTTTCATTGAAAATTTCTAATCCTTTTTTCATTTTTGCTTCATCAGCAAAAGTATTTAAACTATTAGATATGGATACAAAAAAAGCGATTAATAAAAATTTTAAAATTTTCATTAATTAATTGTAAAACTTTTTATAGTTTTATACTACTTTAATATTTACGCTATGATCCTTCCAGCCATTATGAGCATAACCTCTTCGGTTTTCCATTCTTAACTCTGGCTGTTTATCGCTACCATTAGAAGCTAAACTTGCAATATTATATGTTCCAGCGCTTAAAGTTGTTTCTAAAACAAACTGTCTCCAAGCATATTTTCCTAAATTTGGTCCAATGAATTTTGCTTTTTTCCAACTACCGCCTCCATCGACTGATACTCTAACACTTCTTACTTTTTTGGTACCACCCATAGCTACACCTACTATTTGAACTTTTCCTGCTTTCACAGTTCCAGTTTCATCTGTAGGACGTGTTATCCAAGATTTAACAGGCATTTCCCAACATGATGGATATTGTGATCCCTTTTTGCCAATTGGAGAAATTCTGTAACTTTTTTTCATGTATTTTACAGATGACTCTTTACTAGTAAAAGCTACTTTTCCTAAATGTTTTACGTTGTTAATTCCGAAGTAACCAGGTGTTATCATTCTTAATGGACCACCATGAGCGTTTGGAACTGGTACACCGTTCATTTCCCATGCAAGCATAGCATCTTTAAAAACTTTTTTAGGAACAGATCTTTCTATCATTGCTTTTTTTGGATCTAACCCAGTTGGTACATGATCAACACCCGCAGACGTCATATAAACTGCGTCACCGTTTATTCCTCCACAAGCATCAACAACAGTTTTCATTGGAACACCAGTCCATAATACACATGCAGCAGCACCTGTTTTCCATTGTGATCCTCTAGGCTTATGTTTAAAAAATCCTCTTCCATTTCCTGAACACTGTAAGATTGTAGCCATAGTCTCATGACCTAATTTTTGAAGTTGCGCTATTGTAAAAGTCCTAGGATTTTTAACGCCTTCTATTGAAACTTTCCAATCCATTCTATTACCAATTTGTTCATCAGTCATAGTTGGCATATTATTTCTAATATAAATATTTCTGTTTGGAGTGATAAGACTTTCTCCAATAGCACTTCTGTGAGTTTCAATACCTTTGTCAGAATGAACTATTAATGCATCTCTATCTTTCCAATTAATAAAATCTGGTAAGCCTTTTTCACCTTTTGTGTGATTTGCATTAGCTATTGTAATTGGAACGACAGATGCTGTTGCAGCTATTCCAGCCAATGTAGCAGTTCCAGTTAAAAAATTTCTTCTAGATAAATTTAATTTTTTTATTCTTTTTTTCATAACAACCCCCTTAAATAATTATTTTAACAAAAAAGGGTGCGACGAAAAAGAAAAAATGAAAAAATTATTCAATTGATAGTTTTACAATCTAAAGTTGAATTATTAATCTTTTCTAAGTTTTTTAAGTATCATTTAAATTTATTAATTCTAATTTCTATTATAAGTTTATTATGTGAAACATTTAGAGGACAATTTTGGTAGAAAATTTCCTTATATAAGAATGTCCATTACTGAAGTGTGTAATTTCAAATGTGGATACTGCTTACCTAATGGTTACCAAGTAGATAAGAGTGATAACCGAAAATTTCTCAATATTGATGAAATAAGAAGGTTAGCTAAAGGGTTTTCAGAGTTAGGAGTTCAAAAAATTAGATTAACTGGTGGAGAACCAACTGTCAGAAAAGATTTCTATGAAATTGTTAAAATTTTAAAAAATGAAACATCTATTAAAAAGATTGTTATTACAACTAATGGCTATCATCTTGATCAAAAAGCAAAGCTGTTAATTGATAGTGGTTTGGATGGAATTAATATCAGTATTGATAGTTTAGACAGAGAAACATTCAAAAATATTACAAAACACGACAGATTGCCAGAAATTCTAAAAGGTATAGATATTTTACAAAGTTTAAATTTTGATAATATTAAAATTAATGCAGTTCTTTTAAATAATGTTAATGCATCTAAAAAAGATTTTGATGCATGGGCTGAATATATAAAAATTAACAAAGTAAATTTTAGATATATAGAATTAATGCAAACTGGTGATAATTTGGATTATTTTAATAGGTATCACATTTCATCTAAAATATTCAAAAATTACTTAAATGAAAATAAATGGATTTATCAAACCTTAGGCCAAGACGCAGGTCCATCATTAAACTATATAAATCCAGAATATAAAGGTAAGTTTGGAATTATTGCACCATATTCAAAAGATTTTTGTAAATCATGTAATCGTCTTAGAATTACATCAAAAGGTGATTTAAGACTTTGTTTATTTGGAAATACAGGAATTAGTATTAGACATTTACTACAAAAAGATGATCAAACTGAAGAGTTAAAAGATTTAATTTTAGGACAAATGAAATTTAAAAAAGAATCTCATTATCTTGAACTTGGAGAAACTGGATTAACAAAAAATCTATCAAAAACAGGTGGTTAAATGAAAAATTTAAAAATTGTTAATCAAGAAGAACTTAAAGATTGGGCAAAAGAAATATTTCAAAAAAATTCCTTTAACATGGTTGATGTTTCTTCAAAAAAAGAAACATTCCGAAGAGCATTAGCTTCAGGAAAAATTTATGTAGGAAAAGAAGTTTTTGATTTGATTAAAAATAAAAAGATGCCTAAAGGGGATCCAATTACTTTGGCAGAGGTATCAGCTGTATTAGGAGTTAAAAAAACAAGTGAACTAATTCCTTTATGCCATCCACTTCCAATTGATCATACCGCAACAAAAATTATTATGAATGAAATTGATAGTTCATTAGAAGTTTTTTGTGTAGTTTCAGCTGTTGCAAAAACTGGCGTAGAGATGGAAGCTATAATGGGTGTTAACGCTGCATTGATTACTATTTATGATTTAAGTAAAATAGTAAATCCTCATCTAAAAATTGATAACATCAAGTTGTTAATCAAGGAAGGTGGAAAAAGTGGATTATGGAAAAATCCAGATGGCTTACCTGAGTTCCTAAAAAATATTTTTTAATATTTAATGTCCGTCTATCTAAGTACTCAAAAAGTAATTAAAGATTGGATTGATTATAACGATCATATGAATGTTTCATATTATCTATTAATGTTTGATAAATATGGTGCTGATACATTAAATAATATTTTTCAAATGGGTGAACACTCCGCAAAAACTACCAAGAAAAGTACAATGATTGTAGAGTCTCACATAACTTACAATCAGGAACTCCAACTAAATGATGAAGTTGATATCAATTGTGTTTATTTTGATCACGATAAAAAAAGACTTCAATATAAAATGGAAATGATACACAAAGAAAAAAAATACCTAGCATCAACAATTGAAATCCTAGCTTTATATGTAGATCTCAATGAAAGAAAAGTTGCAGAATTTGAAGAAGAAAAAATCAAATTAATGGATGATTTTATTAATAAAAATAAATCTAAATTTAAATATGAAAATCTAAAATTTTCACCTAAGCTTAAAAAATGAAAATAAAGTTAGAATTATTTGGAGCTAGCAGAGATTTCAGTGATAACGATCATTTAGAGATTGAGGTTCAAGATAAAGCTTCAGTTGAAGATCTTAGAAATGAAATTATCAATTACATAGATAAAAATTTTCAAGGTAATGAAAACTTTATCAAAGTTGTAAAATCTTCAGCATTTTGTTCAGAAAATAATGAAATAATTAGCGACAATTATAAAATCACAAAAGATCAAAAGATTGGTATTATTCCCCCTATCGGAGGAGGTTAATGCTTCATACAAAAATAGTAGATACTAAAAAAGAGAAAATACTTACTTCAAACGCTGAAAAATTTATTAAAGACTCTAAGTTTGGAGCATCAATCTATTTTTTAGGCACTGTGAGAAATATCAATGATAATAAAACAGTAACAGGAATAACTTATGACAGCCATGATGAAATGGTGATCAAAAGTTTTGAAGAAATTTATAATGAAGCAGATAAAAAGTTAGATATTAAAGATAAAGCTGTATTTATTGAACATGCAAAAGGTCATCTAAAATTAGGTGAGATAAGTATTATTATCGCAGTAGCTTGCAAACATCGTGATCAAGCTTATGTGCTTTCAAGATATATAATTGAAGAAATAAAAAAAAGATCTCCAATTTGGAAAAAAGAACATTATGAAAATGAAGAAAGTGAATGGTTAAAAGGAAATCCAATAGCTAATGAAAAAATTTAAACATTCTGAAATTACACCTGAAAAGATTTATCATAAAAGAAGATCTTTTATTAAATCGATGGGTTATGGATTAGGCGCACTCACTTTAAGCTCAGTTCCAATAATAAATGCTAGAGCAAGTAATCTAAATGAACCAACTAGTTACGAAGATATCACAACATATAATAACTACTATGAGTTTGGCACTGGTAAAGGGGATCCACATAGAAAGGCAAAAAATTTTACTACAAGACCTTGGAACATAAAAATTGAAGGTGAAGTTGAAAAACCATTAGAACTTCCAATTGAAGATGTTTTGGCAATTAAATCTGAAGAAAGAATTTTAAAACTAAGATGTGTTGAAGGTTGGTCTATGGTTATTCCGTGGTTAGGTTTTTCATTAAGTGAATTACTTAATAAAGTTGAAATTAAACCTACAGCAAAGTTTGTTGAATTTGAAACAGTCTATAATCCTGAAGAAATGTTTGGTCAAAGATTTCCTGTATTAAACTGGCCATATATTGAGGGTTTAAGGCTAGATGAAGCAATGCATCCTCTAACCACTGTTGTAACAGGTCTATATGGAAAAACTTTACCAAATCAAAATGGTGCCCCTTTAAGAATATTTATTCCATGGAAGTATGGATTTAAAAGCGCAAAAGCGATTGTAAAAATAAAATTAACAAAAAACATGCCAAACACTGCATGGAAAAATGCTTCACCAAGAGAATATGGTTTTTACTCAAATGTAAATCCTGAAGTTGATCATCCAAGATGGTCACAAAAAACTGAAAGAGTCATTGGAGAAAGTATTTTAGCACCAAGGATAAAAACTTTAATGTTTAATGGCTATGGAGATGAAGTAGCTCATCTTTATAGTGGTATGGACTTAAAAAAAAATTACTAAAATAAATTGAAAAAATATTACAAGCCTGCAGTTTTCTTAATATCATTATGGCCAATTTATATAATTACCTATCAGATATTTTATAATAAGTTAGGTCCTGAACCAGTTGATAGAATAATAAACCACTTTGGAGAATGGACTTTGGTATTTATTCTTTTAACTCTTTCTATGACTCCTCTTAGAAAAATTACAAAATCATTGGAGTGGATCAAATTTAGAAGAATGCTTGGATTGTTTGCATTTTTTTATGCTTCAATACATATGTTAAGTTACACTGGTCTTGATTATAGATTTGATTTTGAACCATTAATTGATGATGTTTTAAAAAAAAAATTTATTTTTATTGGATTTTCAGCATGGTTACTCTTGATACCACTGGCTATTACGTCTTCTGATAAAATGGTAAAATTACTAAAACATAATTGGAAAAAATTACATAAATTAATTTATATTATATCAATATTTGGGATGCTGCATTTTATATGGCTATCAAAAACTATATATTTTAAACCTTTAATTTTTTTAATAATCTTAATAATTCTTCTACTTTTTAGGATCAATTTTAATAAATCAAAATTCAAAATCTGATAATTTATTAAAAATTTATTTTTATTATTTTAATTCGTAAGTATCCCAAGTAGTTTTTTCAGAAATTTTATCATATAAGTTTTTGGCTTTTTCATTATTATTTCTAGTTATCCATCTTATTAATCCCCATCCTTTTTTATCTGAAATAATTTTTAGTTCTTTAAATATTTTTTCTGCAATTTTTTTTCTTCTATGTTTTGGATCAACAAATAAATCATCAAGGAAACCAATATATTTACCTCTTAAAGGGCTTGGCATCTTTCTGTAATGAGCTAAAGCAATAATTTTTGAATTCTCCTCATAAACTAAACCATTTACTTCGTGGCTTTGATCGATTAACCATTTCCAAACAGTTTTTAATATTTCATCATTCATCTCAACTTTATAAAAATCAGCATATCCTCTAAAAAGTCTTTCCCAATCTTTTTTGTCCTCTATTTTGATATGTCTAATCATTATTTTTATAAGTTTCAGAAACTAATTGAGCAATAATTGATAAGGCTATTTCTGGTGCGGACCTTCCACCTAATTTAATCCCTATCGGCCCATGAATTAAGTTAACTTGTTTATCACTAAAACCTCCCTCCTTTAATCTTTGACATCTATTCTCATGTGTTTTTTTACTTCCAAGTGCTCCAATATAATAAAATTTTTTCTTTAGAGCATGTTGTAATGCAGGATCATCAATTTTTGGATCATGAGTTAAGGCTATAAGTGCTGTATTTTCATTTGTTTCAATTTCTTTAAAAGCTTCTTCAGGCCACTTATTAATTATGTTTACATCAGGAAATCTTTGATTTGAAACAAAATAACCTCTTGGATCAATTATTAAAATTTCAAAATTTAAATTTTTTGCAAAATTTACAAAATATTGGGCTATGTGTACTGCTCCAACCACAATCACTTTAATTGGTTTTCTATAAGTCTCAACAAATATTTCTGTACCTTCTATTACTCCATTCTTTTTCAATCTAAAAAAATCATTTATTTGATTTAAATATTTTTCTAGATTTTTTGCTATTAACGTATTCCTCTTAAATAATTCTGTTTCACCTGTAGAAAGATTAGTAACGATTGCAAATTCGTTCTTATTTTGCTTATTTTTAATAATTTTCTCTAAAGTGTTAATTTTCATGATTTTATTTGCTCTAAATAAACCGCTAACTCTCCACCACAAGCAAGTCCAATATCCCAAGCTTTTTCATTTGAGACTTTGAATTCTAACTTTTTAAATGGCTTATCTTTCTTTATTAATTCTATACATTCCCGAATAACTGAAGATTCTACACATCCGCCAGAAACTGAGCCAGAAAAGTCACCTTTTTCATTTACAATCATTCTGCTTCCAGTTTGTCTTGGAGATGATCCCCATGTTTGAATTACTGTTACAAGAACGACTTTCTGATTAGATTTAACCCAATCAAAAGCCTCTTCTAAAATTTTTTCATCAAAAGTATTTTTCATTAGAAGAAATTAATTAATCAAAAAAATAGTTTGACCATTTAAATAAATTCCTTCTATTAATTAGAAGTTTTGTCGTTATCAACTACTACACAAATTTCAGATTTTGTTAAAAATCTTTTTCCTGTCCCATTGTCAAGTGAAAACATACCACCAATACCTTTTACAGCATCAATTGTTAAATCAGTGTGTTTCCATTTTTCATACTGATCATCATTCATATAAAAAGGAACTCCACCAATCTCACCCAATTTTACATCACTTGATCCAACCATATACTCATTTCTTGGATAGCACATTGGAGCACTACCATCACAACAACCCCCCGATTGATGGAACAAAAGTTCATCTCCATGCTGAGCTTTTAGCTCCTCTATAAGTTTCAATGCTGAGTCTGTTGCCTTTACTTTCATAAATAATATGGCCCGTGATTCTTCACGGGCCATTATATATATATTAGTTAATTTTTAAAAGAAGCCTAATTTCTTTTCACTGTAAGACACGTGAAGATTTTTCACTTGTCTGTAGTGGTTAAGCATCATTTTATGTGTTTCTCTTCCGATACCAGATTGTTTGTAGCCACCGAATGCAGCATGTGCAGGATATGCGTGGTAACAGTTAGTCCAAACTCTACCAGCTTGTATTTCTCTACCCATTCTGTATGCAATGTTTCCATTTCTAGTCCAAACACCAGCACCTAAACCATAAAGAGTGTCATTAGCAATTTTTAATGCTTCTGCCTCATCTTTAAATTTAGTTACTGACACTACTGGTCCAAAAATTTCTTCTTGGAAGATACGCATAGAATTGTCACCCTCAAAAATAGTTGGCTCGATATAATTACCTTTTTCTAAACCACTATTGATTTTTGCAACATTTCCACCACATAGAACTTTGGCACCCTCTTTCTTACCTAAATCAAGATAAGATTTGATTTTTTCCATTTGCTCTAATGATGCTTGTGCTCCAATCATTGTTTCCATTTTTAAGGGATTGTCTTGCTTAACAGCTTTTGTTCTAGCAATAGCTTTTTCCATGAACTTGTCATAGATAGACTCTTGAACTAGTACTCTACTTGGGCAAGTACAAACTTCACCTTGGTTTAAAGTGAACATTGCAAAACCTTCTAGACACTTATCAAAAAAGTCATCATCTTTTGCCATGACGTCTTCAAAGAAAATGTTAGGAGATTTTCCACCTAACTCCAACGTAATCGGTATCAAGTTTTGAGATGCGTATTGCATAATCAAACGACCTGTCGTTGTTTCGCCAGTAAAAGCAATCTTTTTGATTCTTTTAGATGACGCTAGTGGTTTACCAGCTTCTAAACCATAACCACTTACTACGTTTACTACTCCTGGAGGTAATAAGTCTCCAATTAGTTCCATAAGTAACATGATTGATGCTGGTGTTTGCTCAGCTGGTTTTAGCACTACACAGTTTCCTGCTGCTAAAGCTGGAGCAAGTTTCCAAGTTGCCATTAATAATGGGAAGTTCCAAGGTATAATTTGCCCAACTACACCTAGTGGTTCAGGAATGTGATAAGAATATTCACTGTTGCTAATTTCAGCAACTGAACCTTCCTCTGCTCTGATTACTCCAGCAAAATATCTCCAATGATCTATTACCAGTGGTAAATCAGCAGCCATACATTCCCTAATAGGTTTTCCATTATCTAAACATTCAGCAGTTGCTAATACATTAAGATTTTTCTCAATGACATCTGCAATTTTAAGAAGAATGTTTGATCTTTCCGTAATTGAAGTTTTACCCCAAGTTGGGAAAGCTGCGTGAGCTGCATCTAGTGCTGCGTCTACGTCTTTTTCATTTGATCGTGCAATTGAACAGATAACTTCATTTGAAATCGGTGAAGTATTATCAAAATACTTACCTGATTTTGGCTCCACAAACTTTCCGTTTATGTAATTTCCATATTTTGCTTTAAAAGGAAATTCAACTTTCAAATGAGAAGTATCTAGAACAGATGACACTTTCATAGCTTCTGCACTCATTTTTTTTACTCCTCTTGTTATTTTTGTTGATTTGAGTTTATTGTTTTTTCTAGATTTTTTAGAACGCTTCTTAGTCGCAGACACTTTTGTCTTAACTTTTTTTTTCGTTTTTATTTTTTTTCTAGAAAATTTGACCAATTTTTTCTTTTTCTTTTTGGTCGTTGGCTTTGCTTTTTTTTTTCTTTTAGTAGCCATACTTTATTAAACAAATAATAATTAGTGGTGTCCATTCGTAATAAATTTATCTTTCTACTTAGAATTGTATAGATACTATATATTGTGTTAAAAAAAAAAGTCATTAATATTTTTTAATGATTGAAAATAAAAAAAAAGAAATACAATCCGCAACTTTTGAAAGATTGTTAAAACATTTAGATGAACGAAAAGATGTTCAAAATATTGATCTAATGAATCTTGCAAATTTTTGCAGAAATTGTTTATCAAGATGGTACAGAGAAGAAGCTGAAAAGCTTGGAGTAACTATTTCAGATTCTGAAGCAAGGGAACGGATTTATGGAATGCCTTACTCTGAGTGGAAAGAAAAACACCAAAAATAATTATTTTTCTTTTAATCTTGGGAATAATTCTACAAAATTGCACGGTTTGTGATTAATGTCTAATTGATGTTTTAGTATTCCTTCCCATGCATCAGTAACTCCTCCTGAAGATCCTGGTAATGCAAATATATATTTGCCGTTAGATAAAACAGCACAAGCTCTTGATTGTATGGCTGAAGTACCAACAGTTTTTAAACTTATATTTCTAAACAGTTCACCAAATCCGATTATATGTTTATCAGCAATTTCTTCTAATGCCTCCGGTGTAATATCTCTTCCTGTCAGTCCAGTACCTCCAGTAGTAATAATAACATCAATTTTATTATTTTTTAACCACTCCTTAAGTATTAATACAATATCATCTTTATTGTCTTTGCATAATTTTCTATCAATGAGATTATGCTGAGCTTCATTTATTTTATTAACTAAAATTCCTCCAGATTTATCATTATCAATTGTCCTGGTATCTGTTACAGTTAATAGTGCTATATTTACTTTCATAAAAAAATTTTTATATGATTATATTATCAATATTATTTTTTATAACAGCTATTTTATACTCTAGTGTTGGTTTTGGCGGAGGATCAACTTACCTAGCTCTTTTACTTGTATGGGATATACCTTATACCATTTTTCCAATTATTGCCCTTTTATGTAATATTATAGTGGTGTCAGGTAATTCTTTTAACTATATTCGTTCTGGAAATCACAATTTTAAATTATTAATTCCTTTTTTAATTGGATCTGTACCATTAGCTTTTGTAGGTGGAACCTTAAAAATTGAGAAAGATATTTTTGAAATTCTTTTATTTTTTGTTCTCTTGATTGCAGGTATCTTATTATTAATTAATAATAAATCCTATGAAAATAATAATTTAATTACAAAAAAAATAAATATTACTATTTCTCTTTTTATAGGTTCAGTACTTGGATTAATTTCTGGAATTGTTGGAATAGGAGGTGGAATTTTTTTAAGTCCAATTCTTTTTTTACTTAAAGCAGAAAAACCAAAAATAATTGTAACTACAGCCTCTTTATTTATATTAGTTAATTCAATCTCTGGAATATTTGGGCAATTAACAAAAGATAATATTTTAATAGAGCTAATGAATTATCTGCCTTTGTTTATCTGTGTTTTTGTCGGAGGACTTTTGGGTAATTATTTAAACTTAAAAATTTTTACAAGTAGAATGTTAGCAATAACAACTTCTTTATTAGTTATTTTTGTATCTATCAGAATGGGTATAAAAGTTTTTATTTAAAATATAATTGATTAATACTAAGATTTTTAATATAAATAATCAGCCGATTTGATCCTATTGCGGGCGTAAACAGCTAAAATGGAATTCCCGTAAAAATCAATCTGCAGGCATTTGAACTCTATTGTGCGCCTAGCATAATGCTTAAGCACTAAAACAGTGAATATATTATGGACATTAATTTTTTTAAACAAACTAGAATTTTAGATGGAGGTATGGGACAAGAACTTCTTGCTAGAGGTATGGAACCCAATGGAACATTATGGAGCGCAAATGCGTTACTTCAAGATAAATATCATAAATTATTATTGGATACCCATCTAGACTTCATTAAAGCTGGTGCAGAAGTAATTGTCACAACTACATTTACCACTAGGAAGATAAGGTTAAGAGACAATAATGTAGAGGATAAATTTGAATATCTGAATAAAAAGGCAGGTGAAATTGCTCAAAAAGCAAAAAAAATCTATCCTAGTACATTAATAGCTGGGGGACTACCACCTCAATATTTAACATACGAAGCTGACACAAGATCAGAAAATGAAATTAGAAATGATTTCTATCATCAGGCAAAAATTCTTAATCCATATGTAGATTTTTTTTATTTCGATGTCTTAAGTAGTGTTAGAGAGTTTAAAATTGCTATAGAATGTATAAAAGAGTTTGATAAGCCATATTTAATTGGGGCACACATATCAGAAGGTACAAAATTACCAAGTAATGAAAGTATTTCAGAAATAATTACTAAAATAAAACATGACAAATTACTTGGTATAATCTTATCATGCATATCTCCTGAAAATTATGATCTTAATCTTAAAGAAATAAAAAATTTAAATATTCCATTTGGATTTAAGTTAAATGGTTTTATCAAAACTAATTCAAAACCAAATTATACGGGTGCCTACAAAAAAAGCAAAACAGGAAATCCAAATGAATTTTTAGGTCAACGTAAGGATCTCACTCCAAAAAAAATGGCAGAGTTTGCAAAAAAATTTAAAAAAGCAGGTGCAACTATTATTGGGGGATGTTGTGAAACAAGACCATCACACATTAAAGCTTTTTCAAAACTTAAATAGTTTTTTGGAAATCTGCTTTTCTAACAAAGTAAATTCCAATACAAACAGCAATTAATGAAATTAATACTTTGAAAGTAATCAGCTCTTTCAAGAAAATATAACTTAATATTGTTCCAAAAATTGGAATTAAATAAGAAACCTGTGACTGAAAAATAAGTCCATTGTTAACTAAAATTCGGAATCTTAATAGCCAGGCTATACCTGTTGAAACTAAACCAAGATAAATAACTGAAATAGTAGAATCTAATCTTGGATTTAATTCCCAGGGTTGTTCAATAAAACTAACAAGTGGTATTAAAATAATTGTTGCCCAAATTAATATAGAGCCAGTAACATTTTCATTTTTTTTCTTACTAATTTTTAAAGTTAAAACTCCTCCAATCACATAACATGTAGAACCTAGTAGGATTAGTAATGCAGATGTAAAATTGTTTTCATCAATCAACAGATTATCAGAAAATAAAAAAACAATTCCAGAAAATCCAATTAATATTCCAATTGTTTTGATAAAATTAAATTTTTCGTTTTTAGTATAAAAATGTGCTAGCACTGTTGAGCTTAAAGGCGTTGTAGACATTAATATCGCTGCTAAATTACTTTGAACTGATTTTACTCCATAAGCTATTAAAAAAAATGGAGCTACTAAATTAATAAAACCAATCATTGCAAACCAATGCCAATCTTTTGAGAATGCCTCAATTTTTATTTTCTTGAAATAACAAAGAAGTAAAACTGGAATTGCTCCAAAAAAAACTCTTAAAAAAGCTATGGTTACAGGTCCATATGAATAAGTTGCAATCTTAATATTGAAAAAAGCAGAAGCCCAAATTAATGCTAATATAGTTAATAATAAATAATCTAAAAGATTTGGTTGTTTCATTCTGAAATTTCTTTAATTGAACCTTGGGTAATTTTTTGAAGATTTGAATAATCAATTTTAAAAACACAATTTGGATGACCAGCAGCTGCGTATAAATCAACAAATCTCTCTAAAGATTTATCAATAAAAATTTCAACTTTATTTGAATGTGCTACTGGTGAAACACCCCCAATGGTAAATCCTGTGATATCTTTAACTTCGTCAGCAGAAGCCATTGAGGCATCTTTAATATTTAAGGTTTTTTTAATCTTATTTAATGAAGCTTTTTTATCACCTGCAACTAAACACAATGTAAAAGTATTCTCGGTTTTAAAGAGTAAACTTTTAACTATTGCTCCAACATCACATTTTAAAGATGAAGCTGCCTCCAAAGCTGTTCTAGCTGAAGTATTCAATAAAATAACATTTAAATTTGGATCAAAATTTTTTAAATATTCCTCTACTCTTTTTACTGGCTCTTTATCTAGTGTAGACATAATTCAACTTTAAATTGTTGGTTATTTATACTGTAAAAACACACTTATGTAAAAATTGCATAGGTGTTATTAATTAAAAGAGCATTATTTATCAATCTTTATTTGGTATCACAAGCCGAGATTTACATAGGAGAGATTATGAGTGCTAAAGATGTTTTAAAATTTATTAAAGATAAAGAAGCTGAATTCGTAGATTTAAGGTTTACAGATCCAAGAGGTAAGCTACAACATTTAACAATGGATGCTACCGCAGTCGATGAAGGTATGTTGAATGATGGAGTGTTTTTTGATGGTTCCTCAATAGCTGGTTGGAAAGCTATTAATGAGTCTGACATGATTTTAAAACCGGACTTAACTAGATTTTTCTTAGATCCCTTTACATCTCATAATACTGTAGTTCTTTTCTGTGATATCTTAGATGCAATAAAGAAAACTCCCTATGAAAGAGATCCAAGAGGCGTTGCCAAAAAAGCTGAGGAATATCTAAAAAAATCAGGTATTGGTGATAAAGCATTTTTTGGACCTGAGCCGGAATTTTTTGTTTTTGATGATGTAAGAATCAAAAATGATATGAATGAGTGTGGATTTAAGATTGATAGTAAAGAAGGTCCATATAATTCAGGTAAGGAATATGAAAATGGAAATATGGGTCACAGACCTCCAATTAAAGGTGGTTATTTTCCAGTTCCCCCAGTTGATAGTGAACAAGATATGCGTGGGGAATACTTAAAAAATTTAAAAGAAGTTGGTATTAAGGTTGAAAAACACCATCACGAAGTTGCACCAAGTCAACATGAACTTGGAATGTATTTTGGTACATTGGTAAATCAGGCTGACAACGTTCAGCTTTATAAGTATGTGGTACAAATGGTAACACACTCATTTGGTAAAACTGCAACTTTTATGCCAAAACCTGTTGCAGGTGATAATGGATCCGGAATGCATATTCATCAATCAATATGGAAAGGTGATAAACCAGTATTTTCAGGTGATGCTTACGCAGGATTATCAGAAACTGCATTACATTATATTGGTGGAATTTTAAAACATGCAAAAGCTATAAATGCTTTTGCAAACTCAACAACTAATAGTTACAAAAGATTAATCCCAGGATTTGAAGCACCAGTATTACTTGCTTATTCTGCAAGAAACAGATCTGCTTCTTGTCGTATCCCAATTACTTTGAGTAAAAATGGTGCAAGATGTGAGATAAGATTCCCTGATGCTGCTGGAAATCCTTATTTAACTTTTGCAGCCATGTTAATGGCTGGTCTAGATGGAATTAAAAATAAAATTCATCCAGGTGAATCTTTTGATAAAGACTTGTATGAATTACCTCCTGAAGAGGTTAAATCTATACCAACTGTATGTGGATCTTTAAGAGAAGCTATGGAAAGTTTAGATAAAGATAGAGAGTTTTTAACTCAAGGTGGTGTATTTACGGATGATCAAATTGATGCTTACATTGCATTAAAGTTTGAGGAAATTCACAAGTTTGAACACGCACCTCATCCTGTTGAGTTTGAGATGTATTACAGTAGTTAATATTTATTACTGTTTAGTTGTTGCAACTGTATCTTTGTTAATACCTTTTTTGACTACGTAGTCCTGTGTGCCATTTGCACCTGTTTCCACTTCCTTACGTAGATCTTTAAAAAAAGTTTTTTCTTTTAAAGAGTTCTTAAGGCCTTTAACAAGATTTTTAAATTCAAATTTATTCATATAGCATTTATACAATAGATATGCATAAAACGCAATACTGCTATGCAACTTATGGGATACTAGTGATTAACCTATTTTAAAAGACTCTCCACAGCCACATCGCTCTGTTTCATTAGGGTTATTAAATACAAAAGTTGAAGAAAAATCCTCTATTTTATAGTCCATTTCTGTACCTAATAGATACATAACAGCTGCGGAATCTATAAATACTTTTACTCCTTTATCCTCAATAACTTCATCATGAGGATTGGTTTCTTTTGAATATTCCATCACATATGACATGCCTGCACATCCGCCGGATTTAACAGAAACTCTTACACCTAAAGCATCTTTTTCCGCACTAGACATTATCTCTTTTATTCTCTTAGCAGCACTATCGCTTAGTTTTATTATAGGATTCATTATAAATTTAACTCCAATTTAGCTGCATCTGACATCATATCTTTTGTCCAAGGTGGATCCCAAACTAATTGAAGATCAACGTCATCGATTTCTTCTACTTGCATCGCACCCTCTTTTACTTCCTTTGGTAAACTTTCTGCAACAGGACAATTAGGTGTAGTTAATGTCATTTTTATTTCAGCTTTTCTACCTTTTACTTGAATATCATAAATTAAACCAAGTTCATAGATGTTCACAGGTAGTTCTGGATCATAAATTTTTCTTATTTCTTCTATTATTTTATTTTTAACTTCCATAATTATTTTTCTTCTGTACTTACTTGTTTACCATCATTTTCCATTGCTGAAACTAAAGTGTGCCAAGATAAAGTAGCACATTTAACTCTCATTGGATATTGTTTAACTCCTGAAAGACACATTAATTTCGTCTTATCATCTTCTTTTAAAATTTTATTTTTTAATTCAGGATTTTCTTTTATCATTCCTAAAAAATCTTCAATAATTTCTTTAGCTTCGTTGTCACTTTTGCCTTTGATTAAATCTGTCATTATTGAAGCCGATGCCATAGATATTGCACATCCACTACCTTCAAAAGATATATCCTCTACTTTTCTTTGTTCATTTAATTTTAAATATACGTGAACATTGTCACCACATAATGGATTATTTCCCTTGGCATCTTTATTAAAGTTTTCTGTCTTCCTTAAATTTCTAGGATTTTTTCCATGTTCTAAGATTATTTCTTGGTAAAGTTCTTTTAAATTCATTTTAAATCAAAAATTTTTTTACAATTATTAATTCCCTCATTCAGTTTGTCTAAATCATCCTTAGTATTATAAACACCAAGAGAAGCTCTTGCACTTGCAGGAATACCTAATTTATCATGTAGAATTTGGCAGCAATGGTGGCCAGCTCTTATTGCAACTCCTGTCTCATCTAAAATAGTTGCAATGTCATGTGGGTGTACACCTTCAATAGTAAACGATAATACTCCACGTCTTTCTTTTGGGTTTCCAATTAATTTCACAGAATTATTTTTTTGTAAAATTTCTTGACCATATTCAATTAATTCTTTTTCATGATTAATTATATTTTCTATTCCAATGCTCTCAAGAAATTTTATTGACTGATCAAATGCAATTACTTGAGCCGTTGCCATTGTTCCTGCTTCATATTTATTTGGAAGTTCACCATATGTAATTCTATCTTTTTTAACTTCATTAATCATACCACCACCACCTTGATAAGGTGGAAGTTCCTCTAACCATTTTTTTTTTCCATATAAGACACCAAGTCCTGTTGGACCATACATTTTATGGCAAGAGATAGCATAAAAATCACAATCTAAATCTTGCATATCTAGTTTTAGATGCGGCCCTCCCTGACAACCGTCAACCACAACTACAATTCCTTTTGAATGAGCAAGTTGAGTGATTTCTTTAATAGGTAAAACCGAACCCGTAACATTAGATAAATGAGTTATCGCTATTACTTTAGTTTTTTCAGTTATTTCTTTTTCTATATTTTCTATTGGGATATCACCATCCTCATTAATTTCTGCAAATTTTATTTTAATATTCTTAGATTTTCTCAAAAAATGCCAAGGAACATAATTAGAATGATGTTCTAGTTCAGTAATTAAAACCTCATCGTTTGGTTCTAATACTGATTGACCTAGAGTGTTTGCAACTAAATTTAAAGCTTCCGTAGCTCCTTTGGTAAATACAATCTCGTTCTTATCTTTAGCATTTATATATTTTTGAACTGAAACTCTTGTATTTTCATATAAATTAGTCGCTGCAACTGCTAAATAATGCAAACTTCTTCCAACATTTGAAAATTGTTTCGAGTAAAAATCATTAATTCTATCTAAAACTATTTTTGGTTTTTGTGATGAATTTGCACTATCCAAATAAACTAAATCGTTGTTATGGATTTTTTCATCAAATATAGGAAATTCTTTTTTAATTTTATCTATATTCATTCTTTTAATCCAATCATGTTTTTTATTAGGTTTTTAATTTCAGGATCAGTAATCTTTTCAATTACATCAAGGACAAATCCATTTATTAAAAGTTCTTTTGATTGTTGATAATTAAGCCCTCTAGACATTAAATAAAATATGGAATTTTCATCTAAGCTTCCGGATGCTGATCCATGAGAACATTTTACATCATCAGCATAAATTTCTAATTCTGGTTTAGCATTAAACTCTGATGTTTCATCTAACAAGATTGCTTTGCTTAATTGATAGCCATCAGTTTTTTGTGCTTCTGAGTTTACAAATATTTTTCCTTGATACACGGCCTTAGATTCTTTTCCAAGAACACTTTTAATCAATTGATAACTTTTTGTATTTTCTGTAAGATGATTTATTGAAGTTCTAATTTCATGTTGTTGATTGTCGGTTAATGAAAAAATTCCATTTATAAATGCTGAGGAATAATTACCCCGTAAATCGCAATTAATTTCATTTTTAAGAAAACTTGAACCACAAGATAAAATAAAATTTTCAGAAATACTATTTTCATCTTGAATAATATTATTAAATAAATAACCAATATTTTTGTTATGATTATTATCAATTTTGTAATTTTTTAAAATAGAGTATTTTTTCAAATCAAAATCATAAAAAATATTTATAAAATTTTTTTCTGAATTGTAATTAAGATAATCTATTAATCTTAAAGAACTGTTTTGTTCTAATTTAAATTCTAATCTAATATTAATATTTCTAGATTTAACTTTATTATTTGTGGTATGGTAAATTATAAGAGGTTTTTTGAAATGATAATCTTTTTTTATTAAAATTTTATAAATCTTATTAGTAAAAGCACTATTCAAATCTATTAATGAATTGCTATTTTTAATTTCATTCTTACTCGATAAAGTCTCATTTAATTCTACATTATTTTCGTCTTCATAGCTTAGGTCAACTTTTTCAATTCTACCATTTATAAAAACAATCTTATTATGTTCTAATCCATCGACAAACACTGAAGTATCAATTTTATTAGATAATGAATAGTCGTTATGAAAACTCAAATCTCCAATATTTTTTTGAATAATTTGATTGATGTCTGAAAATTTCCAGTCTTCAAGTTTTCTACTAGGAAATCCATTTGATATAAATTTATCTAAAGATTGTTTTTTTAATTTAACTTCAGCTTCAGATAAGTCTAAAATTTTAATAGTTTTTTCAAAATCTTTTTTTGCTTGTTCAGTCATCTAATTAAAATTTTCGTATCCTTTTTTTTCTAATTCAAGTGCTAATTCTGGACCACCAGATTTAATTATTTTTCCATTCATTAAAACATGTACAAAATCTGGTTTGATGTAATCTAGTAATCTTTGATAATGAGTTATGATTAGGAAAGAATTTTCTTTATTTCTTAGTGTATTAACTCCATCAGCAACAATTTTTAGAGCATCTATATCTAAACCTGAATCAGTTTCATCTAAAATCGATAATTTGGGTGCTAACATTGACATTTGTAAAATTTCGTTTTTCTTTTTTTCACCACCAGAAAATCCTACATTCAACTGTCTGCTCAATTTTTCCTCATCAAATTTCAATTCTTTTGCTTTCTCTTTTACAAGTTTTAAAAATTCTATTGCATCAAGCTCTTTTTCACCTCGCGCCTTTCGAATAGCATTCAATGAAGTTTTTAAAAAAATGTTTGTATTTACACCTGGAATTTCTAATGGATATTGAAATGCTAAAAAAATACCTTTATGTGCTCTCTCCTCTGTCTCTAAATCAAATAAATTTTTGTTTTCAAAAAATACATCTCCACTAATCTCATAACCTTTTTTTCCAGAAAGAATGTTTGATAATGTGCTTTTTCCTGATCCATTAGGACCCATGATTGCATGTACCTCTCCAGGATTAACATTTAAAGAAAAGCCTTTTAATATTGACTTATTATCGATGTTTGCATTTAGGTTACTTATTTTAAGCATTATCCCACACTCCCCTCTAAACTTATTCCCACAAGTTTTTGAGCCTCTACTGCAAATTCCATTGGTAGTTGTTGCAACACTTCTTTACAAAACCCATTTACAATCAAACCAACAGCTTCTTCAGGACTTAATCCTCTTTGTTGACAATAATGTAATTGCTCTTCACTTATTTTTGAAGTTGTTGCTTCATGGGCGATATTTGAATCAAAATTTTTATTCTTAATATAAGGTATTGTGTGTGCACCACATTTATTCCCCATTAATAAAGAATCACATTGTGTGTAATTACTCGAGTTTTTTGCTTTTGAATTTATGTCTACCAAACCTCTGTAAGTCATATCAGAATGTCCCGCACTGATACCTTTGGAAATAATTTTACTTTTTGTATTTTTTCCTAAATGTATCATTTTAGTTCCTGTATCAGCTTTTTGATAATTATTTGTAATTGCTATTGAATAAAACTCACCAATAGAATTATCTCCTTTGAGAATACAACTTGGATATTTCCAAGTTATAGCTGACCCAGTCTCAACTTGTGTCCAAGAAATTTTTGAATTTTTCCCCTTACATAAACCTCTTTTTGTTACAAAATTATAAATACCACCTTTGCCATTTTCATCACCAGGGTACCAATTTTGCACTGTTGAATATTTTATCTCTGCATCATCTAAGGCAATTAATTCTACGTTTGCAGCATGTAATTGATTTTCATCTCTCATTGGAGCTGTACAACCCTCCAAGTAACTTACATAGCTCCCTTTATCTGCAATAATTAAAGTTCTTTCAAATTGACCTGTCTCAGATGCATTAATTCTAAAATAAGTTGAGAGTTCCATTGGACATTTAACTCCTTCAGGTATGTATACAAAAGATCCATCTGTAAATACTGCAGAATTCAATGTTGCAAAAAAATGATCTGTGGTTGGAATAACTGTTCCTAAATATTTTTTAACTAAGTTTGGATGTTTTTGTATTGCTTCAGACATTGAACAAAAAATGATACCTTGTTTAGTGAGTTCATCTTTAAAAGTTGTTGCAACAGAAACCGAGTCAAATACAGCATCAACTGCAATGCCATTCAATCTTGCCTGTTCTTGTAATGGAATACCAAGTTTTTTATAAGTCTCCAAAAGTTTTGGGTCTAACTCATCAAGACTTTTTGGTTTATCCTTCATACTTTTTGGCGCTGAATAATAATATAAATCTTGATAATCAATTTTAGGATATTTTGGTTTTTGCCAGTTAGGTTCTTTTAATTGTTTAAACCTTTTAAATGCATTTAATCTAAAATCTAACATCCATTCAGGTTCTTTTTTTATATTAGAAATGAATTTAATTACATCTTCATTGAGACCCTTGGGAGCTTTTATGTTTTCAATATCAGTTGAAAATCCATATTTGTAATCTTTTAAATTTTCTATATCTTTTTGTCTTGTATCCATTTTTAAATTCTTCTCTCAGTATTTTCTTTAATTAAATCTTCTAAATTTTTTTCCTCAAAAAAATGATTTATGTGATTTTCAAGTTCATCCCAAAGATTATGTGTAATACACTTTGTCGATTTACCGTTGCAGCCTTTTTTAGATTCTTTTTTACATTGCACAGTTTTTACTTTTTCATCAACAGCATCAAAAATATTTGTAAGTTTTATATCTTTCGCCTTTTTACTAAGTATATAACCACCTTGTGTTCCTCTCACACTTTGAACTATTTCTTTTTTTCTCAATTTTGAAAAAATTTGTTCTAAATAATCTAGAGAAATACCTTGTCTTAACGAAATATCTCTGAGAGAAACTGGATTAAGATTATCAAATCTTGCCAGGTCCGCTAAAGCCATTACCGCATATCTGCCTTTAGATGTTAGTTTCATAAATCCTTATTTTACAAGGGTATATATAAACCCGACTAAAATAGTCAAGTATCAAGGATAAAAAAAAACTAACATTTTGTCACGTAGTTATGATAAACCTAATTTTTTTTTGAGAATAATAATCAATAACAACTATGGAAAATAAAATTCTTGAAATATTTATTCCAGGCCCAGCTGGTCGTCTCGAGGCTAAATATTTTAAAAGTAAAAAAAATACCTCACCGGTGGCATTAGTTTTACAACCTCATCCTCAGTATGGGGGGACTATGAATAATAAAATTGTTGTAGAAACTTTTAAAACTTTTATGGAAAATGATTTTTCAGTTTGTCGTGTAAATTTTAGAGGAGTTGGAAGAAGTGATGGTGAATTTGACAATGGCCAAGGTGAACTTGCAGATGCAGCAGCTGCTTTAGATTGGTTGGAGAGAGAAAATTTTGACAATTCACAATGTTGGGTCTCTGGTTTTTCTTTTGGATCTTTAATTGCAATGCAGCTTTTAATGAGAAGACCTGAGATTAATAGATTCATTGCTATTTCTCCTCAGCCTAATGTTTATGATTTTTCATTTTTATCTCCTTGCCCTACTTCAGGATTAATAGTTTATGGAAAAAAAGATGAATTAGTTCCTGTTGAACATATCGTAGAAATAAAAAAAAGATTAGATGCACAAAAAGGTATAAAAGTAGAGTTTCAATCAATATCTGAGGCCAATCATTTTTTTTCAAAAAGTGAAATGACATTAAATAAATGCTTAGATAAATATATAAAAAAAGAAACTGCTCTTTTCTAAAAGTTATTATTAATTATTCCCCCTGTAACTGGTTCTTTACATCCAGTAGTTGATGGAAATGAAATAGGTAATTTAAGATAAGATCTAATTGCTAAATAAGCAAATGCTTGTGACTCTACAAAATCTCCGTCTACACCATAATTATCAATAGGTTGGATTACTAAATTTTTAAGTGTCCTAAATTTAATTCTTTCGATTAGAGTTAAGTTTTTTCTTCCACCTCCACAAACTAGTACTTTCCATAGTTCATTTCTTGCTTCAGATAAAAAACTAAAAAGCCCGTCACTTATTACTCTTACAGTGAAGTCAGTCAATGTTGATGCTCCATCTTCTAAGCTAAGGCCTCTTACAAAACCCAAACTAAAATCTTTTGTATCAAAAGATAGTGAGTTATGATTAGGTCTATTTTCAAAATTATCCAAAGCTTGATTTAGAATTAGTTCATTAGTTTTACCTTGTTTTGCAATTGCTCCATTCTTATCAAATTTTTTTTCAGTATTAATTCTAACCCATTCATCTATTAAACAATTTCCGGGTCCTAAATCTCTACTTAAAAAACTGATATTATTATATTCACTTATTGCAGTAACATTTGTAATTCCACCAATATTCAAAATACAAACAGGTAGGTCTATTTTTTTCTGTTTAACAATCAATCTATGAAATATTGGAGTTAATGGTGCACCCTCTCCACCATTTTTGATATCATTTTGCCTAAAGTTATTAATTACAATTTTTTTAGTTAATTGAGATAGTAAATTACCATCTCCTATCTGTTTTGAAATTTTTTCTAATGAATTATGATAAATAGTTTGACCATGAAAACCTATAAAGTCTATTTTTTTATCTATTAATTTTGAAACTTCATCAACAATTTTCGCGTGAAATAATGTTATATCTTTTTCAAGATTATTAATTTCATTTTTATTTTCTCTAAGATTGCTAAATTTTAAGATTTTACCTCTTAAATTATGAAGATTTTTATATATTTTTTGGTCATACTTATAATATCTATTTAAAATTTCTTTATATTGGTCAATGCCATCAGAGCTTATTATTGAAGCATCTACCCCATCTCCAGAAGTGCCACTCATAAAACCTAAGACTGTAAATAACCTGCCCATTATTATTTTTTTTTAATAAAATTTGTATATTGTATAACTATAAGCTTATGAATAAATTTTTAAAAGAATTTAAAGATAGAGATTATTTCTATCAATGCACAAGTGAAGAAGAATTATCTAGATTACTCGATAAAGAAAAAATTAGAGGTTACATTGGTTTTGATTGTACAGCGGAAAGTTTGCATGTTGGAAGTTTGCTTCAAATAATGTGTTTAAGACTTCTTCAAAAACATGGACATAAACCTATAGTATTATTAGGTGGAGGTACTACTAGAATTGGTGACCCTTCAGGCAAAGATAAAACAAGAAAAATTTTAACTGAAAAAGAAATAGATAGAAATATCAAAAGTATTGAAAAAATTTTAAAAAAATTTTTAAATAGTAATGACCCAAAAACTAAACCTATTTTTGTAAACAACTATTCATGGCTGAAAGGATTAAATTATATAACTTTTCTAAGAGATATTGGAAAACATTTCACAATTAATAAAATGTTAACTTTTGAAAGTGTTAAAACAAGATTAGATAGAGAACAATCATTAAGTTACATGGAATTCAACTACATGATATTGCAAGCCTATGATTTTTTAGAGCTTAATAATAAAGAAAATTGTTTTTTACAAATAGGAGGTTCTGACCAATGGGGAAATATAGTTAATGGTACTGAACTTATAAAAAGATATTCAGGAAAACAAGTATATGGATTAACAACTCCTCTAATTACTTTAGCGTCAGGAGCAAAAATGGGAAAAACTGAAACAGGTGCAATTTGGTTAGATGAAAAATTATTATCATCTTATGACTATTGGCAATTTTGGCGAAATGTAGATGACAGAGATGTAATCAAATTTCTAAAAATGTTCACTGATCTGACTACTGAAGAGATAGAGAAAATAGAAAATAAAGATATAAATGAACTAAAAATTAAACTAGCTAATGAAACCACATCTATGCTTAATGGTAAAAAGGCCGCTCAAAATTCAGAGCAAGCAGCAAAAGAAGCTTTTTCAGGGACCTCACTTGGATCTAATTTACCTTCGATAAAAATCAAAGCAAAAAATATGAATGATAGATTTAATATTATTGATCTTGTAATTATATCCAAATTAGAAAAGTCCAAAAGTGAAATTAGAAGATTAATCAAAGGAAACGCAATCAAATTAAACGATAAAATTATAAGTAATGATAAATTAATTATTACGAATAAAATATTCAAAAATAATTATTTAAAACTTTCAATCGGAAAAAAGAGACATATCAAAATAGAGTTAAATTAATTTTTTTTAATTTTTTCTATTGTTCTCGTAATAAATCTTGGAGTTAGTGTTTTAATAGGGTTCACTGATGTTTCTAGTTTTTTTGGTGGCCCTTTTATTTTAAAACTTACACCGAACACTCCCTCTCCAGTTTTTGAACCTACTAATATTTTTCCCAAAACTGGCAAAGAACCAATAAATTTATTTACAGTGGTAGCTGGTACCAATGTTCCTCTTAAACTTACCAAATCATCTTTTTCAACATATCCTTCCATAAGAATTGAAATTGCCGGTCCAATTGCATAAATTTCATCAATTGAAATTAGATTATCTTTATTTTTAAAATTCATCTCAAATTCATTAAAACGTATTCCTTCTCCTGATAAAATATCGGCGATTCCCTGTAATGATGCTAAAGTTAAAATTTTAGTTAACGTCGGTAACTCTTTAAGTTTAAAGTTATATATTTTTAATTGCGAAATAGATTCATCAAATTTTTTTGAACTCTTAAAGTAGAGTGATCCTTCATCAAAACCTTTTATAAATTTGTACCTTCGAACTATTGGCTCCGCTTTATCGATAAATAATGTAGTAATTTTATTATTTTCATTGGTATTAATTGTAAATTTTAGTTTTTTATTATCAAAAAAATTTCCACTTAAATTAGCTTTCACTACTTGTTTTTTACTTAAATCTATATCTCCTTTTAGATTAAATAGATTATATTCACGATCTAAAAAAATCTTATTAATATCTATATCAATCTTAGTATCAATATTAAGAAAATTTGAATTTTTTTCTTCAAATAATAAATTATCTATAAATTTATTAGCATTAAAAAAAGATCCATTTAAAATATATCTATTTTTTTTTGGATAAAGTTTTATATGGTTTTTTCGATTTTCATCATCAATATAATCTAAAATAAAACCACCTAATTTTATTATTTCAAACTTCTTATTTAAAGTTAAATTATTAACTCTGATTTTATCTTTTTTTTCATTTATAGAGAGGAATTTGATATCAATTTCTTTTTTTTTATTTTTTGATCCCTCTAATTCAATCAAAGCTTTATCTTTTTTAAAATTCAAAAAATCTATTTTAAAGGGATTATTATTTATTCTTAACGAAGTTTTAAAATTTAAAATATTGTCTCTATGATTTAAAGAATAAATTAAAGAATCACTATTATCCTGCAATAAAATATTACCATTACCATCTATATATAAGTTTTCTTTATTATATTTTAATGTCAATTCATGATCTGAAAATTTTAAATTTTCTTTAATATTAGGTAAAAATTTTTTTAAATTCAATGTATTTAAAACTAAA
>CACOQC010000014.1 GCA_902629215.1 uncultured Pelagibacteraceae bacterium
TTTACAGATGTAGACAAAGAGGGTACAATGGAAGGAACAAATAAAGATCTTCTGAAAGAAATTTGTAAAATTACAAAGATACCGACTATTTTTAATGGAGGTATAAAAGATATCAATGACATTAAATCTTCATTTAATCTTGGAATTGATGCAATTGGTGTTTCCTCTTATTTTGTTTTTTATGGAAAGTTTAAAGCAGTTTTAATTTCATATCCTACTAAAGAAATAAAAGAAGTTATTAATGAATAAAAAAATAGTTTGTTCACGATGTGTTATGGATACAACTGCAAAAAATATTCATTTTAATAGTCAAGGAATATGCAACTACTGCATTGATTTTGAAAAAAAAATTGAGCTACAAAAAAAAAATAAGGATTATTTAAATAAATTTCTTGATAAGTTAAAATTAAAAAAGGGTACTTATAATTGTTTAATTGGATTGTCAGGAGGCATTGATAGCTGCTACACATTGCATAAAGCCATTGAATTAGGATTAAAGCCATTAGTTGTACATATGGATAATGGATGGAATTCAGAATTAGCTCAAAATAATATTGAAAATCTTGTCAAAAAATTAAATGTAGACTTATATACACACGTAATTGATTGGAGTGAATATAGAGATATGATGAATTCTTTTTTTAAGGCTGATGTTTTAGATGTAGAACTCTTGATGGATAACGCAATGTTATCTGTAAATTATAGTTTAGCAGCAAAATATAATATCAAGTATATATTAGCTGGAACAAACACTAACAGTGAAGGTATGGCCATGCCACCAAATATGAATTGGATTAAATACGATAAAAGAAATATTATTGATATAATAAAAAAGTTTGGAAATATAAAAATAAAAACCTATCCAATAATAAGCACACTTGATTTAGTTAAATATATTTTTATTAATAGAATAAGATGGGTCTCTTTTTTAGATTATTTTAACTATAATAAATACCAAGCTATTAAATTATTAAAAGATAAGTATAATTTTAAACCATATCCTTATAAACATTATGAGTCAGTTTTTACTAGATTTTACCAAGGATATATATTACCAAATAAGTTTGGAATTGATAAAAGAATACTTCATTTAAGTACGTTAATAATATCTAAGCAAATTACAAGAAATGAGTCATTAAAAGAACTCGAGGCTCCACATGCTTACCCATCTGAGGAAATGTTAGAAAATGATAAATCTTATTTTTTAAAAAAAATGGGCTGGTCAACTGATAATTTAGATGAATATATTAAAAGACCAGAAATACCTCATGATTTTTATAGAAGTGAAATAAAAATTTATAATATTTTATTTAAAGTTTATAAATTAATTAAAGTTTTAAAATTTTATTAGATTTGCGATCAAATTTATCTCTAGTATCAACAATTAGTTTTGCATTTTTCTTTATCAAAGAATAATCAATATTTGAATGATCAGTAGATATGATAATGCAATCATATTTCTTTAACATTTTTGAGTTTAATTTTTTTGAGATATAGTTTATTTTAAGTTTTCTAGATTTTAAAATCTTTACGTTTGGATCGTGGATATCAACAGAAATCTTTTTTTTATTCAAAATTTTGATAAAGTCAATTGAAGGAGACTCTCTAGTATCATCTAAATCTTTTTTATAAGCTACACCAATAATTAAAACTTTTTTAATTTTCTTTTTTTTTAATGTTTCAGATATAATCCAATTTGGCATAAAAGAATTAATTCTACCTGCATGATAAATTAGATTTGTTTTGATATTATTTTTATTTGCAATCCAAGATAAATAATAAGGATCTACCGGAATACAATGCCCACCAACACCAGGGCCGGGATAGAATGCTTGAAATCCAAATGGCTTTGTCTTTGCAGCTTTTATAATTTCATAAATATTTAAATCTAACTTATTTGCAATCATTTTCATTTCATTAACTAAGCCAATATTAACACTACGATAAATATTTTCATAAAGTTTTACAAATTCTGCAGTTTCAAGATTTGATACAGCAACTACTTTTTTTATGATTTTTGAATATAAATTTTTTGTGATATTTAAACAATTGTTTGTAAAACCACTACAAATTTTAGGAATAGTTTCGAGGCTATATTTTTTATTATTTGGGTCCTCTCTTTCAGGCGAATATCCTAAAAAAAAATTTTTACCTATTACAAAACTTTTTAAATATGGTGAAATAAAATCTCTTGTAGAGCCAGGATAAGTTGAGCTTTCTAAAATTATAATTTGTCCTTCAGAAAGTAAGTCTTTTATATTCTCAAGAGTTTTTTTAATGTATGACAGGTCTGGTTTGAGTTTATCTGTAATTGGAGTAGGCAAACAAAGTATTATAACATCAGCAAAAATTATTTTTTCAAAACTTTTTTCAAATTTAATTCTGTTTTTATATTTTTTTATTTGCTTGTTTGAAATATGCTTAATATAAGATTTATTTTTTTTTAAGAGAGATATTTTATTAATATCTATATCAAATCCCAATACCTTAAAATTTTTTTTCGCAAATTGTAATGCCAAAGGCAAACCAACATAACCTAAGCCTACAATTCCAATTTTAGCCGTTTTTTTGCTTATTTTATTTGATAAAGCTGAATAAAAATTCATATACTTTTTAAAGTGATGTTCTATATAAATAAAAATTACTTACAACAAAAATTATGAAAAATTTTGCATTGATTGGATTAGCTGGATTTGTTGCAAAAAAACATGTTAAATGTATTAATCAACTTAAAGGTAATCTTGTAGCCGCTTTGGATAAGCATGACAACGTTGGTTTCATTGATAGTATTTTTCCAAAATGTAATTTTTTTAAAAATGAAAGTAATTTTTTTTCATACGTAAAAAATAGAAATATTGATTATGTGGTAATATGTTCACCAAGTTATTTACATTTTAATCACATAAAACGTTCACTTTTATCAGGCAGCAATGTAATTGTTGAAAAACCTCCTGTTATAAAATTTGAAGATTATAAAAAGATCTTAAAATTAGAGAAAAAAACAAAAAAAAAATGCTTTTGTATATTTCAATTAAGATTAGACAAAAAATTGAAAAAACTAAAAAAAGATATAAGTCAAAAAAATAAAAATCATAATGTGAATATAAAATATTTTACTTATCGAGGTAATTGGTATTTTAAAAGTTGGAAAAATACAAAAAATCACTCCGGAGGTTTGCTTGTAAACATAGCAATTCACTTTTTTGATATTTTGTTGTGGATTTTTGGGGATTTAAAAAAAATTAAAATTACAAGAAAAAGTGAATCACGTGTGGAAGGAATAATTTTTCTTGAAAAAGCGATAGCAAAATGGATTGTATCAATTGAAGATTCAAATAATAAAAATAACGGAATTAAATCAAAGTATTACAGGATAATGAAAATAAACAAAAAAATTATAAATTTTGATAAGTTTAACGATTTACATTTAACAAATTATAAAGAGATAATTAAGGGAAATTTTCATATATCTGAATTTGTAAAAATAATTAAATTATTATCAGTATTAAAATGAAATATTTTAAACATAAAACAAGTATTATAGATAACAATTGTATTATTGGTAAGAATTCGAAAATATGGCATTGGACTCATGTTTCAAAAAATTCAAAAATTGGCTCAAACTGCACCATAGGTCAAAATGTTTTTATAGGAGAAAATGTTAAAATAGGTAACAATGTTAAGATTCAAAATAATGTATCAATTTACCAAGGAGTAACAATTGAGGATGATGTATTTTGCGGACCTTCAGTTGTTTTTACAAATGTTAAATATCCACTTGCAATTAAAAAAATTGATAAAAAAAATTATGAAAAAACTTTAATTAAAAAAGGTGCAACTTTGGGAGCAAATAGTACAATTTTGTGCGGGGTTACAGTAGGTGAGAATTCTATGATTGGAGCAGGAACAGTTGTTACTAAAAATGTAAAAAAAGGTAAAATTGTCGTTGGAAATCCCGGTTATGAATTAAAAAAAATAAAAAAATAATAGAATGATTTAAAAAAATTCTTGTTAAAGTATATGGATACAAATTTTGATAATTAATATATGTTTAATGATTTAGATCTTTATAATAAGAAATATAAAAAAAAAATATTAAATTCTATTCAAAAAACAGCAAATGAGAATAATTTTATTTTTGGAAATAATGTCAAAAAATTAGAGAGAAAATTATCAAAATTCACTGGGTCAAAATATGTTTGTACAGTTGGCTCGGGTACTGATGCATTATTAATTTCACTATTATCTCTCAATTTAAAAAAAGGAGCAGAAATAATCATTCCAAGTTTTTCTTGGCTTTCAGTTGTAGAAGTAGTTTTACTATTAAAATTAAAGCCAATTTTTGTAGATGTAAATAAAGAAAATTTTAATCTTGATATTTATAAAATAAAGAAATTAATTACAAAAAAAACAAGAGCAGTTATTTCAACTTCTCTATTTGGAAGAAGTTGTGATTTAAATAAATTAAAAAAATTATTGCCAAAAAATATAAAGTTAATTGAAGATGGAGCACAAAATTTTGGATCTATCTTTGGTAAAAACTCTCTTAATATAGCTGATATTTCCTGCACAAGCTTTTTTCCGTCGAAAAATTTAGGTTCTTTTGGTGATGGAGGTGCCATTTTTACAAACGACAATTTTATATATAAAAAAATTGTTATGCTAAGAAATCATGGTCAAAAATTGTATTCAGTTACCTCTACAGGTCCTGGATTAAATTCAAGGCTAGGTTCAATTCAAGCAGGAATTTTATTGGAAAAATTAAAAGTATTGAATAAAAAATTAGATAATCAAATAAAATTATATAAAAAATACCAAATTTTTTTTTCCAAATTAAAAATAGTTGGCTTTCCACTAACAAGAAATCACCCTAGAATAAAAGATGCGGTATCAACATTTAATTTAATAGTTAGAAATAGAAGAAAGCTAATTAAAATTTTTAATAAAAAAAATATTCCATATAAAATATATTATCCAAGACCTTTATATAAACAATACCAATTAAAAAATAAAATTAGATTAAAAAATACAGAGTTTTTATGTAAATCTATCATTTCTTTACCTTTTAATGATTTGAGTATTAAAAGATTTAATTTCATAAAAAGTCAATTAAAAGAAATTATAACAAAAAATAAAAAAATTTTTTTTGAAAAAAAAATATAAAATTTTATATATACAACCAATAGGATCTTTTAGTGGTTCTCTAAAAAGTTCAGAGGAATATTTAAAAAATTTATACAACAAATTTAATTTTATTTTTTTTACACAAAAAGGTTATGCTAAAAATATTTTGAAAAAATATGGACAAGTATTTGAAACTTTTGGAATATGCAAATATGATAATACTGAAAATAGTCATTACAAGGGTTTAAGATGGTTATTAATTTTAAGAGAAATTTTTTATTCAATTCCTAGCTTTTTAAATTTGTTAAAAATAAAATTTTCTATTAAAGAGATCGATTTGATTCACTTAAATGAGATAACTGGCTTACCTAGTGCATTAATTGCAAAATTGATTTTTAGAAAACCCTTAGTTGTTCACGTAAGATCATTAAATTATAAAAATAATAAAAGTTTTAAATCAAATTTGCATTTTAGAATATTAAAAAATTTTGCAGACAAAATATTGGCCATTGATCAAGAAGTTTTAAAAACAGTCTATATAAAAGATAAAACTATCATTTTAAGAAATATTTTAGATTTAAAAATAAAAAAAAAGAAAAAAAAAAGATTTACCAAAGAGTTAAGAATTGGATATATTGGAAGTTATTTAAAATATAAAGGTATTGAAAATTTGATTAGAGCAGCAGAAGAATTAGTACTAAAAGGTTATAAAATTAAATTAATTTTTGCAGGAAAATTTTTAGATAGAATTTTTCTATTTAAGAAATTTTTGAATTGGTTGAATATTGATAATAATATAAACGCAAATTTATTAAAAAAACAATTCATTAAAAATATGGGTTTTGTAAAAAATATACAAAATTTTTATGATCAAATTGATGTTTTATGCTTTCCAAGCTCATTAAATGCTACTGGAAGACAAATTTTTGAAGCTGGTTTTTTTTCAACACCAGTGATTGTTTGTCTGAAAAATAAAGTTAATGATGGACTAGTAAATAATGTAAATGGCTTGATTTATAATAATTTTTTTTCAATCAAACAATTACAAGAAAAGATTTTAGTTTTTTATAAAAAAAGAAAATTAATAAAGATTATGGGTAGAAAAGGGAAAAAAATTGCACTTAAAAGAAATGTCAAAAATTATAATATAAAAAGATTGAATAATATTTATTTAAATTTAATTCATTAATAATTTATATAAAGTTAAAAATGAAAATATTTATAATTGTCACGACTATAACTATTATTATTTTTACTTCTTTAACTGAAGTATATTTAAAAAACAAAGGTTTAGGAGATCCAGTAAGATATGACTCAAGCATTTTATATGGGTATTCACCAAAGCCTAACCAAAAAAAAAAAAGACTTGAGGGATCTTATGTAACAATAAATGAAGTTGGTCTAAGATCAGTTAGCTCTTGGAATTCAAAAAAAAAGAAAATTTTATTTTTAGGTGATAGTGTGACTTATGGCGGAAGTTACATAGATGATAAAGATATCTTTTCAACTAAGGTTTGTGAAAAATTAAAAAGTTTTACGTGCGGTAATGCAGGTGTAAATGCTTACAGCACATTAAATATTGTTTTAAGATCCAAGTTTGATAATAGAATCCAAGATGCAGACATTTATGTATATTTATTTCCACCCGGAGATTTTTATAGAGATTATACTAATTCAAAAACAGCACACTTTTATTTAAATAATAAAAAATTTTTTTTACCAGCATTAACTGAGGCTGTAAGCTTTATATTTACAAAATATGATCTGAATAATTATATATCAAAATATAATGATACAAATAATGATATTAATGATTATTTTAAATTAATTGATTTCTCTGTAAAAAATTTAAAAGAAGAAATAGATAATAAGATTTCAAATCAAAAAGAAATATTTATTTTTTTAAGTAATGAAAAAAATGATAAAAATTATAAAAATAGAATTAATCAATACATTAAAGATAGTTTGTTAAAAGAGTTAGACAATGTATTTTTGTTAAATCAAGTTTTAAATGATGATATCTTTTTTTATGATGAAAGTGTTCATTTTAACATCCGAGGTCATGAAGTTGTTGCTAATAATATATTTGAAATAATTGAAAACAAGATAAATAAGTAAGAAATATAAAATTTTAAAATGATATGGAATTTAACTTTCGGGATTTTAATTAGTAATTTTATTTTTTTTTATATTTATTCAATAGGAGAATTTTTAAGTAAAACTTTTGAACTTAAAGTAAGTAAATTAAATAAAATAATATTTGGATATTCAATTTTTTTAATTTTTCTCTATTTTTTGTACTTTATTTTAGATTTTGAGGTAAAAGAAATTTATGTTTTTTTGATAGTTACGTTTATTTTTTTTTTAACAAAAATAAATAAATTTTTGAATAATTTTTTTTTTACTAGAGAAAATTTCTTAGTTAACTTAATTTTTATTGTTTATTTAATACCTTTAATAATTTATGGTGAACAATTTTATATATTCAGAGGAAATTATTGGGATAGCTCAAATTATCTAAGTTCAGCTATTCTTTTTAACAAGTACGAATATCAAGATATTATCAATAAATCATATTCAAATATATTTTTAGAATTTCAAAATATTGATTATATAATTAAAGCTAGACCCTTAGCGAATCTTTTATTGTCTCTTTTAATTAATAAATTTTTATCAGTTTTTTTTAGTTTTTATTTATTTAAAATTATACTTACAACTTTGATTTTTTTATCATTAACGGCTTTTTTAGAAAATCTTTTTAAATTTCATTATAAAAATACTTTTTTGATACTACCTTTTGTATTTATTTTCTCTTTTTGGAATATTTATATTTTTGAAATTGATGCGCTATCGCATTATTCTTCAATTCCAATTTTAATATTTTCAATAAGTTTGATTTTTAATATTTTTAATAGTTTAGGTGAAAAAAAAAATTATATTTTATTTGCAGTTGTATCTTCATCTCTTTTTATAATTTATCCAGAAATTTTTTTAATTATAATTTTGATTTTTTTAGCACTGTTATTTGATAGTTTTAAAAAAATTGATAAAAAAATAATTTTTTCTTTTTTAACATGTTTTCTTATATTTTTAAGCATCACTTTGATGAGTTATGAAACAAATTATAAACATCTTGTTATTTCTCAATTTAATCAAATTACAACTTCGAATGATTGGTGGGGTTATTTTGGCAGTTTTATTCTTGGTAAAAACAATCTTGTCTTAAATCCTGAATTTGTAAATGAAATCAAAATCGCTATCAAAGATAACTCAAAAAATATAAATATTTTAAGCTTGATACATGAGCAGCATTTTAATAATGATTTTAAGTTTATATATCTTAATATTCTTCCATCATTATCAGGTCTATATTTTTTAATGCCAGGTATAATTAAGAATAATTATCTTTATTTTGGTCAATATTTTTTTGTTTTTTTTGTAATAATCTATTTATTATTAATAATTTATAAAAATTTTAATTATTTATTCAGAAATTTTGATTTAAAAAATAAATTGATATATTTCATAATTTTAAACTTAATATTTTTAATTTACCTAATTTCAAACCAAAGTTATTGGACAATTATCAAATATTATACCTACTTGTTTCCATTTATGTTCTTATTTTTTTCAATTAATTTAAAAAAAAAATCAATTAACAAATTTTATATTATTTTAGCATCAATATTTTTTATATATAAATACTCAATTAATAATGATGGAATAGGTAGATATGATAGTTTTCCATCAATTATAGATATAAAATTTAAAAAAGAAGTGATTTGGAACGACCCAAATCTTGATAAACTTAAAAATTGCAATCAATTATTTTTAAGCGAAAATAGCTATATAATTAGAGCATATTTGAATTTGAAATTACTAGATCTTAATATAAATAATGAGAATAAACAAAGTTGTAAAATATATTTAGAAAATAAAAAATTTGTAATAAATTATGATTAAAAAGATTTCAATTGTTACGCCAGTTTATAATGAAGAAAGTAACATTGAAAATTTCTTAAATAGATTAGTATCAATATTAAAAAAAATTGATACAGATTATGAAATTGTTTTTGTATTAGATCCATCAACTGATGATACTGAAAAAACCTTATTAAAATTTATTAAGAATGACAGGAAAATCAAATTAATCAAATTGTCGAGGCGATTTGGTCAACCGGCTGCCACGATGGCTGGTATTCAAAATATATCCGGAGATAGGTGTGTTATTATTGATTGTGATTTACAAGATCCACCTGAGTTAATCTATGAAATGAATTTAAAGATGAATGAAGGTTTTGATGCAGTTCTAGCAAGACGTAAATCTAGAAAAGGTGAGACATTATTTAAAAAGATTGTAACAAAAATTGGTTATCATGTTATAGAAAAGATTACAGATATAAAGATACCCAAAAATACTGGTGACTTCAGGATGGTATCAAAAAGAGTAATTGATAATTTAAAACAGTTTAAAGAACCCAATGCATTTTTGAGAGGACTTGTAGCTTATGTAGGCTTTAAGCAAACATTTATAGATTATGATCGAGAAGAAAGATTCGATGGTAAAAGTAAATATAATAAATATTTTGGTTCGATCAAAATTGCATTCAATGGTATATTTGGATTTAGTTCAAGACCTTTATTTTTAATGTCAATTATTGGATTTGCATTTGCATTACTTAGTTTTCTTTTAGGTGGGTATTATATATTTGCAAAGATAATTGATCCATCTATTACACCAGGTTTATCATCAACAATTTTATTTATTACTTTTTTCTCAGGCTTGAATCTCATTGGACTTGGTTTAATAGGAGAATATGTAGGAAGAATATATGATGAGGTAAAAAATAGACCAAACTATATTGTTGACAAAAAATATAATTTTGATGACTAAAAAAATAGATAACAATATTATTGAAAAAAAAAATATTGATTTTTTTTCTTCGAATTCAGAGTATCAAAAAAATGTAGCTACAATAGATACTTATAAAATTTTATATTCTGAAATTACAAATTTTATTAAATCAAGTAATAAGTTATTGGATATAGGTCATGGAGGTAGTTTTGATTATGACACATCAAAAGTAAAAGAAATTACAGGGTTAGATTTAGACAAAATGATAGATGTAAGCAAATTACCAAAAAATATAAAGCTCGTAGAAGGAAGTGCTCTAGACATACCCGAAAGTATCGGAAATTTTGATACAACTATTGTAGTAATGTTACTTCACCATCTAGTTGGAAAAAGTGTATCGGAAAATCTTGAAAATTTAGATAAATGTTTAAAACAAATACATAAAACTTTAATAAAAAATGGAAAATTAATTATAGTTGAGTCATGTGTTCCAAATTGGTTTTATTTAATTGAAAAATTACTTTTTAAACCGACTTCTTTTCTAATAAACAAATTTATGAAACATCCACCAGCATTTCAATTTACCCAAGAAATATTGAAAAAATATTTAACAAACAATAATTATGAAAATATAAATTTTAAAAAAATTAAACAAGGTAAATTTATTCTTCAATATGGAATAAAGGTTCCCACTTTTTTAACCCCTGTTGAAACTATTATAATTACAGCAACAAAATAATTTTTATGAAAAAAATTTTAATTACAGGATGTGCTGGATTTATTGGTAGTAATCTGGTCAATTTTTTTTTAAAAAAAAATATTGAAATTGTTGGATTAGATAATTTATCAACTGGAAATATTAAATTTTTAAAAAAAGCTTTGAAAAGTCAGCAATTTAAATTTTATAAAAAAGATCTATTGAATAATGAAATATCAAGTCACTTCAAAAATATAAGTATGGTCTATCATTTGGCTGCAAACGCTGATGTGAGATTTGGATTAAAACATACAAAAAAAGACATAAATCAAAATATAATAGTTACATATAAAATATTAGAAGCAATGAGAAAACATAATGTAAAAAAAATAATGTTTTCATCTACAGGATCGGTCTATGGAGAGACTAATCAAATACCAACAAAAGAAAATGCACCTTTTCCAGTTCAAACTTCTCTTTATGGAGCCTCAAAAATTTCAGCTGAGGGATTAATTTCAGCTTATTGTGAGGGATTTAACTTTCAATCTTATATTTTCAGATTTGTATCCATATTAGGTAAAGGGTATAGCCACGGTCATGTTTTTGATTTTGTTAAACAATTAAGGAATAATAATAAAAAACTATATGTTTTAGGTGATGGAAATCAAAGGAAATCTTATTTAAATATTGATGATTGTATAAACGCAATCCATAAATCAATAAATTATTTTAATGATAAAATTAATATAATTAATTTAGGAACAAATGAATACTTAACAGTTAAAGAGTCTATCAAAATAATTTGCAATACTTTAAGATGTGAACCAAAAATATTTTTTAAAGGTGGAAAAAGAGGGTGGATAGGAGATAATCCAATGATTTTTTTAGATACTAAAAAAATAAGGAAATCGGGTTGGAAACCAAAATTTACAATAAAAGAATCTATAAAAATTACCACAAAATACTTGCTAGATAATCAGTGGATATTGAAACGAAAAGTATGAAAGTTATCATTTTTGGTGCAGCGGGTACGATTGGAAATTATTTAGCCAAAAGATACTTGAAAGATAATCATGAAATTTTGTTATTTGTTAAAAATCAAAAATCTAAAAATAGACTAATTAAATCATTAAATTTAGAAAAAAAAAAGAATATAATAATTGATTATCTTAATATTGAAAAAAATGATTCTGTAAAAAAAAGAATTGATAAATATTTATTCTTTTTTAAAGAATCTAGACTAATTATAAATACCATTGGTGATTTAGGTGAAATTAAAGATATATCAAGTTTAAATTTAAAAAAATTTGAAAGAACACTTAAAATAAATTTTTTTTCAAATCTTACAATTCTTCAAAAAATATTAAAATTAAGAAAAAATAAAAAAAGATTATCGATTATTCTGTTTTCTGGTGGGGGAGCAACAAGCTATAGAAAAAATTTTGGCACATATTCAATTTCAAAAATAGCATTAGTAAAATTAGTAGAAATAGTATCAAAAGAAGTAGATGACAAGTATATTCAAATAAATGCGATTGCACCAGGTATAATTAAATCTAAAATGATTTTAACTACTCTTAAAAATAAAAATTTAGTATCAAAACAAGAAATCAAGAAAATAAAACAACAATCTCCAGACACTAATAAAACTTTAAATAAATTGTATAGAGTTATTAAATTTTTGGTTTCAAAAAAAGCTGAAAAAATTTCAGGTAAACTGATCAGTTCCAAATGGGATAATATTGAAAAATGGAAAAGAAAAAAAATAGAAAAGTTTTGTAAAAGTGAACTTTACACAATAAGAAGATTACAATGAAAAATAAAAAAGTTTTAAATATTGGTTTAATAGGCTGTGGTGTAATAGGGTTGAGACGAATTGATAACTTGCCAAATTATTTTAGATTAATTGGTTGTGCTGATCCTAAAATTCATTTAAAGAAAAATTTTAAAAAAAATAAAAAATTAGTCCTAACTACAAATTGGAAAAAATTAGTAAATTTAGAAAATTTAGACGCTGTTATAGTTGCTACAACGCATCAATTACATACTCAAATTATTTTAGAATGCATAAAAAAAAAAATTCATGTTTTTGTTGAAAAACCTGGGGGTATTTCAGCAATTAAAACAAATAAAATTATCTCATTTTTAAAAAGAAAGAAAAAAAATTTGAGTATAAGAGTAGGTTTTAATCATCGTTATCATCCAGCTTTTATAAAAGCTAAAGAATTAATTAAAAATAAACTTATTGGTAAAATTTTATATATTAGAGCAATTTATGGTCATGGCGGTAGACTTAATTACGAAAAAGAATGGAGATTTAAAAAAAAGATATCTGGGGGTGGTGAACTTATAGATAAGGGTTCCCATTTAATTGATTTAGCAAGATTTTTTTTGGGAGATTTGAAAATTATATCATCAAAATTAAAAAATTTTTTTTGGAAAATAAAACTTGAAGATAATTGTTTTTTAAATCTAGAAAATAAAAATGGCTCTAATGCTTTTTTACATGCTTCTTGCACTGAGTGGAAAAACAAATTCTTGTTTGAAATTTTTGGTCAATTTGGAAAGATTGAAATAAATGGATTAGGTAAAAGTTATGGAGAAGAGAGATTAATTTTTTATAAAATGTTAAAAAAAATGGGCAAACCAATTAAAAAAGAGTTTAGATTCTCAAAAAAAGATTATTCTTGGAGCAAAGAATTAAATGAATTTTATATTGATATAATAAAAAAAAGAGTATCAAGTCCAGGTTTAATAGATATTTATAAAAATTTAAAAATAATAAACGAAATTTATAAAATTAATGATAATAATAAGAAGCCCTCTCAGAATTAGTATAGGAGGAGGTGGTACTGATATACCATCATATTATGAAAAAAAAGGTGGTTTTTTTATATCTGCTGCAATTAACAAATATGTTTTTGTTACTATTACAGAGCCATTTGAAAAAGGTATATATCTTAAATATTCACAAATTGAAAAAACAAAAAACGTAAAAAATATTAAGCATAAAATAATTAAGGAAGTATTAAAAAATGAAATCAAAAAAAATAAAATTGAAATCACAACTTTAACAGATATTCCCGCAAAAACAGGATTAGGTTCTTCGGGAAGTTTTTCAACTGCATTAATAAAAGCGATATATTCATTTAATGGAAAAATGATTAACAAGAGAGATCTTGCTGAGAAGGCATGTGATATCGAAATAAATAAATTAAAACAACCAAGTGGAAAACAAGATCAGTATATATCTGTTTATGGTGGTATTTCAGAGTTTAAAATTAATAAAAAAGGATATGTTAAAGTAAAAAATTTAGATTTATCAAAAAAAACATTATTTGATTTAGAGAATAATCTTTTATTATTTTTTACAGGTTTTTCTCGTAATTCATCATTAATACTAAGTGAACAAAATACAAAAACTCTTAAACAAAGTTCAGAAATAATAAGTAATCTTGATTATGTTAAAGAACTAGGTTTAGAAATTAAGGAGAATCTAGTTAAGGGAAACTGTGAAGAGTTTGGCAAACTAATGAACGAACATTGGAGGAATAAATTAAAAAGATCTAAGAAAATGTCTAATTCAACTATAGATAATATTTATAATTTTGCATTAAAAAATGGAGCACTTGGTGGCAAATTGATAGGTGCTGGTGGTGGCGGTTTCTTACTGTTTTATGCAAATAACCCTAATCGCTTGAGAAAAGCAATGAAAAAAAAAAGAATAGAAGAAATTAGATTTCAATTTGATCAAGAAGGAGTAAAACAAATTTTTTGAAAAAATATGATGCTATAATCCTGTGTGGTGGAAAAGGTAATAGAATAAAAAAAATTACTAAAGAATTGCCAAAATGTTTGATTAATTTTAACGGTAAACCTTTTTTATTTCATCAATTACATTACTTAAAAAATAACGATTTAAAAAATGTTATTTTATCAGTGAACTATAAAGCAGAAAAGATCGAAAACTATGTTAAAAATAATATAAATTTTATAAATGTTAAAATTGTTAATGATGGAAAAAATTTTTTGGGTACAGGCGGAGCTATCAAAAAGTCTATCAATCTTTTAAAAGATTTTTTTTATGTAATTTATGGAGACAGCTACCTTAATTTTAGATTAAAAAATTTAATGTCACATGATAAAATTTCTACTATGGCTATCTACAAAAATAAAAATAAATACGATAAAAGTAATGTTGAAATAAAAAAATCAAATTATATAGTTTATGATAAGTCTAAAAAAATTAATAATTTTGATTATATTGATTATGGAGCAAGCTACTTAGAAAAAAAAATTTTTAAAAATTATAAAAAAAACACTAGATTTGATTTATCAAACTTACTACAAAAAATATCAAAAGACAATAAACTTAAGGGATATGTTGTTAAAAAAAGATTTTATGAAATAGGATCGTATAGTGGTATAAAACAATTTAAAAAATTCTTAAAAAAATGAACTTTATAAAAATTTATAAAAGAAACATAACTGAGTCGTTAATAAAATTAGATGAAAAAAAAATAAATCAAACTGTTATGCTTCTTAAAAAACTTAGAAAAAATAAAGGCAGGCTTTTTATTATAGGTGTTGGTGGAAGTGCAGGGAATGCTTCGCATGCCGTCAATGATTTTAGAAAGTTATGTAACATAGATGCTTATACTCCTGTAGATAATATTTCTGAAATAACAGCAAAAACTAATGATGAAGGATTTGAAACTATTTTTGATAGTTATTTAAAATTAACAAATTTTAACAAAAATGATCTATTAATGATTTTTTCAGTAGGCGGGGGACATATTAAAAAAAATGTTTCAGTTAATTTGATTAGAGCAATTAAATACGTAAAATCAAAAAAAGGAAAATCTATATGTATTGTAGGAAAATCTGATGGGTATGCTTACAAAAATTCAGATATAAGTATTTTAATAAATGTTGGAGATAAAAATCTAGTTACACCAGTTTCAGAAACTTTCCAAACTCTAATATGGCATTTGTTAGTTTCACACCCTCAACTTCAAAAAAATAAAACAAAATGGTAAAATTTTAGATTTTAAATCTAGATTTTTTTCCATCACTATAAAATTGTTTAACTGTATTTATTGAATAATCATTTAATTTAATTTTTTTAGTTTTAAGTTTTTCAATAAATTTTGGACCCATTGTAATAATATGACAACCACATCTTTTAGCTTGATAGTAATTAAAAACCTCTCTTGTGCTTGCCCATAAAATTTTAACGTTTTTAAATTTTTTAAACATTTGAACAGATTTTTTAATTATAATTTCAGGATCAATTCCATTATCTGCTATTCTTCCGCTAAAAATAGATATAATCACAGATGTTTTCTTATTAATAGATAATCGGATTTTTTTTAGTTGTGGGAATGTAAAAACAGCAGTTATATTTACTTTTATTTTTTCTTCATTAAGTTTTTTTATAATATTATTTAGAATAATGCCTTTGGTGTTTACAATAGGAATTTTCACATATAAATTTTTATTCCAATCTTTTATCTTTTTTGCTTGTTTATATATCTCTTGTGGCTTATCTGCAAAAACCTCAACCGATACAGGTTTTTTTTTGGCAATGTTCAAAATTTTAAAACACTGGGATTTATAATCTTTTATTCCAGTAGCCCTCATAATTGAAGGGTTAGTTGTCACACCATCAACATTATAAGTTTTTATACATTTTTTTATTAATTTTATATCTGCTGTATCACAATATATTTTTGTCATAATCTATTTTTATATAAATAATTTAATTTACGCAATTCTTTTAAATTTTGATAATCTATTTTTACAAATCTTTTTTTAAAAAAAGTTAATTTAGAATTATTTGATTTATCTATAAGTATCAAAACATTATTTTTTATACATTCTAAAGTAAAAATTGAATATAAATTTTCTTCTGAAAAAATTGTATATCTTGCTCTTTTTTGAAGTTTAATTAATTTTTTTTTATTTAAGAATCCGTGGTTTATGATATTTGTAATATTTAGTTTATTTCCTACAACATTTACACTAAAGCCAAGTTTAACTAAATTTTTAATTAAATATACAGGAAAAAATTTTTTTTTATTGGGATGATTTCTGTAGTAAATTAAAAAATCAAGATTTTTATCTTTTGTTTTTTTATTACTAAATTTGAAATTACTTATTATAAAATTGAAAGTAGATTTTTTAATTGTTCTTTTATAAAGGTATTTTTTTAAAAGGTCTGTAGAAAATACCAAATTAAATTTTCTAAAAATTATAATTATTTCACTTATTTTATAAAAAATTGGAAAAAGAAATTTTCTTATAAAATTCAAATTACCCGAAAATTTTGCACCTCCTGTTATTGGCCCTATATTTGAATTAGGTGGTAATAATAAAAATAATGCAAAATTCCATAATGGTAAATAATTAATATAATAAATTTTTTTTTTATAAAAAAAAAATTTCCAACAATATAGGACTCCCAAAAAGGGAATTATATATTTATAGTTTAAAATTTTACTCAAAAATTGATTTTTTATCTTTGGTTTTTTTATTTCTGTAGTCTTATATTTTTTTCTTAAATTTTTGAGAAAAAAAAGAGCTAGCTGTCCTTCACCAGAATTTTCTGATTTGTCACAAACCCAATAATAAATTTTTTTATTTTTCAATGACTTTAAAAATAGTTTTGTTGTATAAATTATATATATAATCGCCTTTTAAATAAAAATATAAACTTTCAAAAAGTCTATAAATTCTTCTAAAAAAATCATTATGTAATCTCCATATAAATTCAAAATTTTCTAATTTTTTGGGAACTTGTTTTTCTTCACCGCTAGCAATTGCTATCGAACCACCAATACAAATGATTTTAAAATTTTTACTTTTTTTGGCAATTGAAAAAGCTAGCTGTTCCTGTTTAGGAGTTGGCAATGTTATAAAAATAACTTCAGAATTCTTAGTAATAAATTTTTTTTTTAATAATTCTTTTAATGGAGCATATGGTAATTGAGTATGATATATATTTAATTTAAACTTTTTTTTTAAAAATTTTTTCGAATTTTCAGTAATGTTACCAACAATTCTTATTGATTTAATATCTTTTGGAAATTTAATTTTATTTAGCAACTCTCTTCCCGGTATTTTATTGAGATTAATGATTTTTTTTGTAAAAATACCATCAGGCCAATGAATTAGATTTTTTTGAGGTAAAACATCTTTTTTAGAATAATAACCAAGAAAAGCCAAGTTCATTCCTGATAAAATGAAATTTTTTTTTAAATCTAGATTTTGAATAGAATTTAAAATTTGAAATGTTTTTTTTTCATAATTTTTTTTTTGAAAATCAAAGTTAAATAATTTGAAATCTTTATTTAATATTTTTTGATTTAAGAAAATTAATTCTTTTATTTTTAAAATAGCTCTAAATGAAATTCTAAAGTATCTTCTTTCAAAATTGTTTATTTTAATTGATTTTAATATTTCTTTAGTTGTAATTATATAACTTTTAATATTTTGATCTGAGGCACCACCTGTTCGCATTCTAACAATTTGATTTTCTAAAATCTTAAATTTAACTTTATGTTTTTCAAATATTCTAAGAAAGAAATCAAAATCAGAAGCAATCTTAAAGTTAGTATTATAAAGACCATATTTATCATATATTTTTTTTTTTATAAATGAGGCTGGATGTGGAGGCATATCTCCATTTAATAAATTTTTCACTCTTGAATTTGAAGCTTCAAAAAATCTAATTATTTTACTGTAATTATTAAATGAGAAGTAGACAACATTTCCTAAAAAAACATCATAATTTGGATTCTTTTTAATCTTTTTAATTGTTTCCTCAATTATAGTATTTGAATTCAAAATATCGTCAGAGTTTAATATTAATATAAGGTCACCATTAGCTTTTCTTATTCCCTCATTCATTGCTTCATAAATTGATGTTTTTTTTTTTATAAAAATTTTCTTTTTTTTATTAGGATTTTCTTTTAAAATTTTAACAGTATTATCTTTAGATCCTCCATCTATAAATATGTGTTCTATATTTTTATATGTTTGAGAATTTACTGAGTTGATTGTGTCAGCTATTGTTTTTTCACTGTTAAAGCAAACAGTTAAAATTGATATTTTCATTATTATTTATTGAATGTAGAAATTAATTATATAATAGTAATTATTGATAATGAAAATAAAAAAAGCTTTAATAACTGGTATTACTGGACAGGATGGTTCATATTTAGCTGAGTTTCTACTTAAGAAAAATTATATAGTTCATGGAATTAAAAGAAAATCCTCTTCTTTTAACACTGAAAGAATAGACAAAATATTTAATGATAAAAGATATAAGAAAAAATTTTTTCTTCATTATGGGGATTTAACTGACACAAATTCTGTTAATGCTATTATCAAAAAAATAAGTCCGAATGAAATTTATAATCTTGCTGCACAAAGTCATGTAGGTATAAGTTTTAAAATGCCAGAATATACAACAGATGTAAATTCCTTAGGAACATTAAGAATACTTGAAACAATAAAATCTTTAGGTCTAGAAAATAAAACAAAATTTTACCAAGCTTCAACTTCAGAATTATATGGAGAAATACAAGAGAAAAAACAATCTGAAAAAACCAGGTTTTATCCTAAAAGCCCTTATGCTTCATCTAAGTTATTTTCATATTGGATAACAAAAAATTATAGAGAGTCATATGGTATTTTTGCTAGTAACGGAATATTATTTAACCATGAATCTCCAAGACGTGGAGAAACTTTTGTAACAAGAAAGATAACTATGGGTCTTGCAAAAATTATTCATGGTAAAGAAAAATGTATACATTTGGGAAATATATATGCGAAAAGAGATTGGGGTCATGCAAAAGATTATGTTGAGATGTGTTGGAAAATTTTACAACATAAAAAACCTGATGATTTTGTGGTTGCAACAGAGAAACAATATTCTGTAAAATTTTTTGTAGAAAAATGTTTTAGGTTTTTAAACATAAAAATTAAGTGGCAGGGCAAGGGTTTAAAAGAAATCGCTAAGATAGTATCTTTTAACAAAGAAAAGTTTCCTAATATTAAAAAAAACCAGGTAGTAATTAGAATTGATAAAAATTATTTTCGCCCAAATGAAGTACAAAATTTAATTGGAGATACGTCTAAAGTTAAAAGAATTTTTAAGTGGAAGCCTAAAATTCAAATCAATGATTTGATTAAAGAGATGTTAAAATCTGATTTAAGCATTAAATAGAATTAATTTTTTATAACTTATTTTGAAAAAAAAAATTTTAATTGCAGGTCAAGAGGGAATGGTAGGAGCTGCTGTTTATAATTTAATAAAAAATGACCAAAAATTTAAGATAATTAATTGCCCTAGAAAAAAAATTGATTTTACTGATATAAAAAAAATTGAAAAATTATTTAAGTTCTACAAACCACATATAGTTGTAAATTGTGCAGGTAGAGTTGGTGGAATTTTAGATAATTCAAAGTTTCAAGATCAGTACTTATTTACTAACACTCTAATTGGTCTTAATCTTATTAATATGAGCTTTAAGTATAAAGTCGGGAAATTTATTAATCTCGGCTCAGCATGTATTTATCCAAAAAAAACAAAACAACCAATAAAAGAGGATTATTTATTATCATCAAATTTAGAAAGTACAAACGAAGGTTATGCTTTAGCAAAAATATCAGTTTTAAAATATTGTGAATATTTGAGGAATAAGTTTAAAAAAGATTTTATTTCTCTTCAACCAGCAAATTTATATGGTGAGGGTGATAATTTTGATCTTAAATCTAGCCATGTAATTCCAGCTTTAGTAAAAAAATTTTTTGTTGCAAAGAAAAAAAAACAAAAAAAAGTTGAAATTTGGGGTAGTGGTAAGGTAAAAAGAGAATTTTTAAATGTTAAAGACTTAGCTTTTGCAATAAAATTTTGTTTAAATAAAAAAATTAAGTATAGCTTTGTTAATGTTGGAAGTGGAGAGCATATCTCAATTAAAGAATTAGCTCTATTAATAAAAAAAATTTTGAAATATAACGGTAAAATTTACTTTAATAAAAGTTATCCTGATGGAGTAAAATTAAGAAAATTAGATATCGAAAGAATGAGTAAATTAGGATGGAAAGCTAAAATAAAACTTAAGGACGGGCTTAAAGATTATTGTAAATATTTTCAAGACAAAGAGTTTAAGTAAGACTAATAAACTTTTTTCAAAAACCAAATAGAAATAAAATATATAATTATACTAGTTATAATTATATTTATTTTTGTAATTCCTAAATGATTGGCAATTATCGGCAATGAAACAAAAAGAATAATCAAAGAGATAGTTTTAAAATAGCTATATTTTTCTAAAAGCAAATGGTGTAAATGCAATCTATCATAAGAAAATGGACTTCTACCTTTTTTAATTCTTTCGAAAAAAAGTCTTATCATATCAATTCCTGGAATTAACATGTAAATTAATATTTCATCACTATAGATAATTAAATTTTTATTAAATAGTTTTATAAAAATAACACTTAAAATAAAAGAAATTAGTAATGTACCACTATCTCCTAAAAAAGATTTATTTAAAAAATTTAAGTATTTAAAAAATAAAATAAATATTATTAAAAAGTAGATAAATATTGAATCTGAGCTTAAATATAAAAAATAAATTAAAACTATAAATGTGTAACAACTTGATTGTAAATTAATTCCATCAAACATATTAAATGCATTCAAAAAAACTAAAAAACAAAATAAAGTAAAGAGATATGAATAGTTACCAAGATTAATTGATTTATTTAAAAAAGATAATTGAATTGTATTAATTAAGATATTTTCATTAATAAGAATATATTGTCCTATAATTATAATTAAAAAAAAAAATTTATTTAAAGGATTTAAGTCAAATTTATCATCAATAATACCTAACATAAAAATTAATGTGCAAGTAAGTATAAAAAAATTTAGTTCATATAAGTTCATAAAATAAATTTCTTTTAAAATAAATTCAGGATTTAAATTTAGAAAAAAACAGTAAAAAACAATATTAATAAAAAGAATTATTCCCCCTGCTAATGCTACTTTTTTTTTGTGAAATTTTCTTAATTTATCAGGTTTATCAATAATGATTTGAAAAAAATTTATTTTTTCAAAATTTAAAACTAAAAATAAATTTAAGATAAAAAAAATTACTAGGATTTCAAATTGACTCATTTTTATTTATCTCTTCATTTTTTGTAATTATTGCAATACATGAACAAAATAATATTAAATCAAGACTAAATATACCATACGAAGTCTCTAAAATTGATCTAAACATTAAACATAATAAAATTAGACATGATGCCAAAAGATATGGGTTTTTATATTTAGCTTTTTTAGAAAATAGTAAATTAAAAATCAATATAATAGCCAAAAGAGATAAAATACAAATTAGAATCAAACCTATTGATCCAGATGAAGCATATGAGTACACTAAAATATTAGAGGCAGATTGATTGATTAAAAATCTATCTCCCATTACTCCATTACCAATTAAAATTTTATCATTTTTTTTTATTATATTCTTCCAATCATCAAACCTTCCACTTGAATAAGTATCTGACTTTCTATTTTTGGGTTTAGGAAAATCTCTTGTAACTTTATTTTCAAAAAGATTTATTTCTAGAATATTAAAATTATCTTTAAAATTGGAAGAAATATTAATTGATGTATTAAAAAAAAATATTAAAATTGTTGGTATAAGTAAAAAATTCCTAAGAAAAATTACGATATTTTTCCACACATAAATTTTATAAAAAAAAACATAAAATATTAGATAGACAATAAAAATAAAATTTATTGTTCTTGAGAAAAATAATATTATTAATGATGTTGTTATACCAGTTAATGATGAAATCCAAAAATTACTTCTATCATTGAACTTTATTGTGTTGTAAAAAACAAGCAATATTAAAGCTGTTCTAGAAAGTCCAGTTGGTTTAGGCACCTCATAAGAAGAAATAATATTTATATCCCCCCAAGTCTCATATAGATTTTGTGCATTTAAAATAGAGGTAATTAAATATTTTGAAGAGAAAAAGATAAATATCGCTAACAAAAAGAATATACTGATGTTGAGTAAAATTGTCACTTCCTTTTCAGAAAAAAAATTTTTGAATAATAATGCTGTTAGTATTACATTAATAGCACTTAAAAAATAATATGAATTTAAATTTTGGTTTTCACTAAATATTAATCCAACAAATTGCATTAAATGAAAAAGAATTAATAAAATTAAAATTATATTTGATTTTTTTTTTAAAAAATTTTCTTTAAATATTAGGAATGTTGTAATGAATAAAATTATCGGAAAATAAATGATTTGTGAAATTCCCCTTAGTGAATTTATAATTTCCTTTAAACTTAGATTTGAAACAATTGTATTTAATTCTATATTTTCAGGATTGTAAGATAATGAAAACCAACATGATAACCATCCAATAATAAGAAAGTATTTTAAAAAATTTTTTTCATCTTTAAGATTAAAAAAATTCATATTCATTGTCTCATTTTGTTTAATTTAGAGAATAAATAAAACCAAAGTCCGATTGGGTAGTATATCATTATATTTATCCAATTATTAAAAAAACTTCCTGAAGGGATTAAGGGCATTAAATTCATCAATATTCCTAAATTAAGAACAAAAAATGATTTCAAAATATAAGAGGGATTTTTAATTAATAAAATTTTAAAATTAATTATCAAAATATAAATGAAAACAAAAAATACAATAATAGCACCAAACAAACCGATATCTGATAAAAGTTGGACATAAGTATTATGAGGATGAGATGAACATTTAATATCTAATAATTTTTTTTCTTTTAAATTTTTACAATATCTATGATATGTTTTTATACCGGATCCTGTTATCGGATTTTCCTTAAATATCTCAATACCAGACATAAATAATTTCTGGTGTTCTTCAGATATATAATTGATATTAGAAAAATCTATGTCATTCCAAAAAGGTTTTAACTTTTTTTTTTCATCATAAATTGTGTATGTATTTAAAATTCCAAATTGTGTTAAAGTTGATGGAATATACTTATCAATAAGTCTTGGTTGAAAAATTGATACAGTTATTAATGAAAAAATTAAAAATAGTAAAATAAAAATTTTTTTTTCAAAAATTTTTAATGAAAAAATAAAAAAAAATATAAATAAGAACAATGCTACTCTCTCACTTGAAAGAAAAACTAATATTCCACTTAAAATTAAAATAATCAATTTAATCTCTATTTTTTTTAAAAATTTTATCTCAAATAAAATTAATAAACTGATAATGAAAGGAAGTAATCTAACAATAAAACTTCCTAATTTTTTTTCATCATCAAATAAACTTGTTATAAAATATGTTGAGCCTGTTTCAATTCTATATAATGGTAATGTTAACCCAAAAACATTATTAATTTTTAGTAATTCTATTGAGCTATGAACTGAAATTAAGACTATTAAAGATAGGAGAGAAAATAAAATCATTTTTATTGAAAATTCAAATTTGTACATAAGAAAAAAAATAGCTAATGAAAGAAAAAAATATCTAAAATAAAAAAAAGAGGGTAAGAATGATTTATTGAAATCAAATGAAAAAAAAAGACTTATGACAATAAAAATATAAAATAAAATAATTACAGACAATGGTCTTTGTACATTCTTTACAATTTGCCGAAATTCTTGATTTTTAAAGAACCAAAAAATTACGATTAAAGTAATGATTGATGTGATAAAATCTGCAACAAAAATACTTAAAGATAATGCAAAAGGTAATAATAGTATTAAAATTAAAATAGTTTTTTCTAAAAAAATTAATTTATTGAAATCATCAACCGTATTTTTCATTTTTTTGTATTTTATACTTTCATTTTGTTGAAATTATACTAGTTATTTATCTTATAATGAAAAAAATACTAGTATGTGGTGCTGGTGGTTTTATTGGAGGTCACTTAGTTTCGCATTTTATCGAAAAAGGAAATACCAAAATAATTTGCGCAGACATCAAACCAAAAAATTTTTGGTTTCAATTTAATGATAATCTAGAAAATCATTGTTTAGATCTAAAAGATTATGATAATGCTTTAAAGGTTACCCAAGACGTAGATTATATATTTAATTTTGCATGTAATATGGGTGGGATGGGTTTTATTGAGAATAATAAAGCAGAATGCATGATATCAGTTTTAGTAAATACCAATTTATTAAGAGCTGCCAAAGAAAACAACTGTGAAAAATATTTTTTTTCTTCAAGTGCCTGTGTCTATAATGCATCAAAACAAAAAAATTCATTTATCTCAGGGTTAAAAGAAACAGATGCATATCCAGCAGATCCTGAAGATGGATATGGATGGGAAAAATTATTTAGTGAGAGAATGTGTAGACACTTTACAGAGGATTTTGGGTTAGAAACGCGCATCGCAAGATATCATAACATATATGGTCCACTTGGAACTTTTGATGGTGGAAGAGAAAAAGCACCTGCAGCTTTATGCAGAAAAATAATTCAAGCAAAAAAAAATAATTCAAAGAGCATTGATGTTTGGGGTGACGGAGAACAAACTAGAAGTTTTTTATATATTGATGATTGTATAAAAGGAACATTAGACGTTTTTAATCATTCGGAACAAGATATATTTAATATTGGAAGTGAAGAACAAGTCTCAATTATTCAAATGATAGAAATGATAGAAGAAATTGCAGATTTTAAAGTAGATAAAAATTATCAATTAGATAAACCAAAAGGAGTAAGAGGTAGATCTAGCGATAACAGTTATGTGACCAAAAAAATTGGTTGGAAATCTGAAAACACTTTAAAAGAAGGCTTAACAAAAACTTATAAATGGATTGAAGAGCAAATAAACTCTGGTTCAAATATTGATAAGTTTTGTAGAAGTAAAATAGATAATAAATAAGAGTATAAAAAATTATATAATGAAAGCATTATGGCTCGTATCATTTAGGCCAATTGGAAAATCAAGATCAACCGATTTAAATCAAAGTATTTTCGTTGACTCAATTAAAAAAATTAGATTTGATGTAACGTTTAGTTTGACACAATTTGGAGAGAAAAATGTAAAAGAATTTATAGATAACAAAAAAATAAAAAATTTTTATACAAATATTTCAAAAAAACAATTACCTACCAACAAAAAATACTCAAATAAAATAATGTTATCTAATGCTTTAAACCAGTTTATAGAAAATGAAAATTTTGAGTATTTGATTTATTCAACTGCAGATATAGTTGTTCCAAATAATTTATTTGAGGTTTTATCAGGGATAGATAAAAAAGAATTTTGTGCATTAATTTATCCAAATATACATATAACTAATGATAAGGTAACAAGTAATTTTTGGCCTCACTACGGCATAGATTTGATTGTATTTAAATTAAAAAAAGAAAATGCTCTAAAATTTAAAAATTTGATAGAAAATTACAATCAATTTGATTGGGGTATTATTGAAAATTTTTATGTATCAATGTGTGAACTTTTAAATTTAAAAATATTTAATTTATTTAAAAAATGTAAAGTATTGAAGTATGATAATGATCCAAAGACTTTCATTGAAGATAGGAATTGGCAGATTAAATCCTGGAAAGAAAATCAAAAATATTTTTTAAATTTTTTAAATGAAAATAAGCTAAGCAAATTTTATGCATATGGATCATATTATTATCTTCTTTATAAAATTTTAAACTTTAGAGACCTTAATTTAGCCTTAACACTTTCCTATATTATTTTTTATCCACTGAATATTTTTAAAAAAATTTTAAATTTAGTTACAAAAAATTTTAGATAATATTAGTTAAGTTTTTTACCAATCATAAAATAATGATTTTGTTTTTTAAAAAAATTACCTTTGTAAAATTGATTTTTTATAATTTTAAACTGATGGGTTTTAACTAATTTTCTACTTAATTTTTTAAAATATTCTAGATTATCAATGTCTTCAAAGTTCTCTTGAAATGAAATTAAAACGTAATTATAATCTTTTAAAAGGTTGATAAATTTTTCTCTAAATTTAAGTTTTGTTTCAGATAAAGACCAATTAGCAATGAATAAAGATTTTTTTTGGATTTTATTAAAAATCTTAAAATTTTGATTATTTATAAGTTGGAATTTATTGGTTTTTTTAAATCCAACATCAAGTTTATTTTGTTTTAAGTAGTAGTATTGAATTAAGTTTACTGGAATTGTATCAAATAACCTGAAATAAATTTTTTTATTAATCTTTGAAAAAATATTTGCCATACATCCATAACCAGCACCAAATTCAAATACATTGCTAATTTTCTTTAATTCAATATCAGTATTTTTTTTCAATATGGCTAGATGATATACATGATTTATTCTATTACCTGAACTTTTAGGGTATAAAAAGTATCTAATAGGATCTCCTACATCATTCTCATTTAAAAGTTTTTTTAAGAAAAGCCAGTCAGAATTTTTTTTGAGATACTGCAATTCCTTAAAAATAAACAATCTATTGTGAACAAAAAAAATTTTCTGAATAAATTTATTTCTTAAAAATTTGGATAAATCTTTTTTATTAAGTAAGTGAATAATCCTTTTATTAAAATTAATATGTGTTTTTTTTAAACCAGTATTTTTAAACTTTATTTTTCTTAATTCTTTATTAATAAAGATATAAATTTTTTTGTCTTCTTTTATCTTTTTATTTTTATAAAAAAAACTTAAGCTTTCTAATATTTTTCTAAGTATATCTTCTATCATTATAAAAATTCATAAACAAAATCATAAGTATTAAAATATAAAAGAAAAAATAATTTAAGGTTGATAATATTAACAAGATTAAAAAAGAAATTATATTTATATAAAATTTTTCTAAAAAAGAGATTTTGTTCTTTAGATTTAATAACCTTATAAATAATTTTGTTCGTCTTCATAAAGAAAATTAAATAAGAAATGTATAAAAGAGATTTATAAGAATTAACAAAGAAAAACAAAAAAAATAGAAAAAAAGGTAAAATAATAAGTTCATAATAAAAATTTTTTTTTGAGGTTTGATCTGCTTCAAATCTAGTGATTAGTATATGGGAATTACTTGAAAATATAGCAACTAAACTAAAAATTTTTGTTAAATTAAGTATACGAGGATCATAATTAGATCCTAGCCACAACTGTAAAAACATTTCGTAAAAAGGAAATAATGAGAAAATAATCAAAGGTATATAACTTAAAAAAATATTAATAGATTGATTGAAATCTAAATTTTTTTTACCACTAGATAGATAAGGTAACAAATAGGATGAAAAAGCTCGAGATATAATTGTTAATTTTCCAGTAATTTGTTGAGGTATTGAGTATAAACTTAAGCTAATAGGACCTAAAAATATAGAGACAACATACTTATCGAACATTTCATAAAATTGAACTAGTAGATTAAAAAGCGTAATCCATAATGAATTAACTTTTATATATTTTAATAATATTTTTTTTTTTGATTTTTCTACTAATTTTTTATTTATAATAATTGTAAACATTATAATTAAGATTAAAAATTTAATTAATATAGAAATAAGTATCAATCTATCTAAATCGATGTATCCGTAATAAATCATTAGTATAGAAGGCAAGCTCAAAGACAAACTATAAAATATGAAATTACTTAAAGCTAAATTTAAAAAAAGTTTATTCGCTTGATAAATTGCTTCAAAAATTAAATAGATTACTGACAATATTAAACCTATAAAAAAATACTTTTTTGAAAAAGGAATTAAGTTATCAAAGAAACTTAATCGATTTATTAAAACAAATACTGAAATTAATATTAAACAAATAAAGAAACAATATTTAAGACCTTCATAAATAATTTGAGCTTTGTACTTTGGATTTTTATTAATACCTATTACTAGTGTTTTTGCTAACCCCATATTGAGCAAAAAAGAAATTGATAAAACAAAATGAAAAAATAAATAATCACCATAATTTTCAAAACCTGCAATTTTGATATGAAATGGTATTGAAAGAAGTGATAAAAAAATTGAAAACATTCCTGGCAATGAAAGTAAAAATGAATTTTTATATAGGTTTTTATTTATTCTCATCATATCAAATAGATTTTTATTTTAATTATTTTAGTAATTTTTAATT
>CACOQC010000015.1 GCA_902629215.1 uncultured Pelagibacteraceae bacterium
GTTCTTTCATAATAGGTAAGTTATATTGACATATTATAGATACAAAGATATTTTTTGGTAATAATTTTTTTAATATTTCAAAATGATACCCTACGATAAAAGATCAGGAAAAATTTGGTACAATGGCGAATTAGTAGATTGGTCAGATGTAAAAGTCCACGTATTAAGTCATGGATTACATTATGCAAGTTGTGTATTTGAGGGTGAGAGGGTGTACGATGGTAGTATATTTAAGTTAGAGGAACACACTTCAAGATTATTTCATTCAGCAAGAAGAATGGGATTCGAAATTCCTTATAGTGAAGAGGAAATTAATGTTGCATCTAAGAAAATTATAGCAACACAAAAAGTTGAAAATGGTTATGTGAGGCCGGTAGCCTGGAGAGGAAGTGAAATGATGGCTATATCTGCTCAACAAACAAAAATTCATGTTGCTATCGCAACTTGGGAGTGGGGATCTTATTTTGATCCAAAATTAAAAATAGAGGGTATTAAATTAAATATTTCCAATTGGAGAAGGCCAGCTCCTAATACAATTCCTTGGGATACAAAGGCATCAGGATTATATATGATTTGTACTCTCTCAAAACATGAAGCTGAAAAACAAGGTTATACAGATTCCTTAATGCTTGATCATGAGGGAAATGTTGCTGAGGCAACTGGGGCAAATATTTTTTTTAAAGATAAAAACGGTGAATTACATACTCCGATACCCGACTCATTTCTAGATGGTATTACAAGAAGAACTGTTATTGATATTGCAAGATTAAAAAATATTAAAGTTCATGAAAGAAAAATAAACCCAAATGAATTAAGTGAATTTGTTGGATGCTTTTTAACCGGAACAGCAGCGGAGGTAACTCCAGTATCATGTATTGCAGAGCATCAATTTAAAGTATGTGAAATGATTATTGATTTGAATGAGAGTTACCAAAATTTAGTAAAAAAGAAAAAAGCAGCTTAATCTTTTTTATCTTCTGAAATTGCATGATCTATTCCTTTGCGCATATATTCGTAACCAGTAAAAAGTGTTAAAGCTGCTGAAAGCCATAGGAGAATTATCCCAATAGTTTGAGCGTTATAATCTTGGAAATTGATAATTTTATTTCCTGTGTCTCCTGAAAGCAAAAGTGCAATAGATATCATTTGTAAAACAGTTTTTAATTTTGCGAGACTTGAAACTGGTAGTTTAATTTTTCCTTTTGCTAAAAACTCTCTTAAACCAGAGATTAAAATTTCTCTTGTTAAAATTATAATTGCTGCAATTACTTCATAATTACGAATGGTACCATCCATTACTAACAAAATAAGTGCTGTAGCTACAATAATTTTATCTGCTATCGGATCAAGTAGTTCACCAAGCTTTGACTCTTGACCAAGTAGTCTAGCCAACATTCCATCTAAAAAATCAGTAAAAGATGCTACAATAAATAAAATTAAAGCTGTAAGGTCCCCGTAAAAACCAGGTAAATAAAACGCCAATACAAAAAAAGGTACAATTAGAATTCGACCTACAGTTAAAATATTTGGTATTTTTTTTAGCATAAAATTTTTTATTCGTGAAAGAAGTTATATATCTTTTTTGCAACTTTTTCTTCTACACCTTCGACAGATTTTATTTCATCTAAACTTGCCGACTCAACGGCTCTAGCAGAACCAAAATGATTTAATAGAGCTCTTTTCCTTATGGAACCTATACCATCAATTTGATCAAGCAATGACTTACTAATTCCTTTTTTTCTTTTAGCTCTATGGGCGCTAATAGCAAATCTGTGTGATTCATCTCTAATTCTTTGGAGAAAAAAGAGAGTTGGGTCATTTTTTGTAAATTTGAACTCTTTACCATTGTGGAAAAAGGTTTCATTACCACTATTTCTCAACTTTCCTTTGGCTATCGCAACGATAGGCAAATCATGAAGCCCCAGCTCATTTAGAGTTTCTCTTGCAACAGAATATTGACCTTTTCCACCATCAATCATAACTAAATCAGGAAAAGTTAAATAATTATCTTTTTCTTGTATAGCTCTTTTAAATCTTCGATTAAGGACTTCACGCATCATGCCATAGTCATCTTGTTCATTTTTTTGTATTTTAATATTAAATTTTCTATATCTTTTTTTAATAAATCCTTCATCACCATAAGCAATTAATGCTCCAACACTATTAGTTCCCTGGATATGACTGTTATCATAAACTTCTATTAGATTAATGTTTGTTTCTAGATTAAATTTACTTGCAACTGAATCAAATAGTTCTCTATTATTTTGACTTTCATAAAGTTTTCTATTCAGGCTATCTTTTGCATTTTTAATTGCTTGATTAACAACTTTTAATTTTGATCCTTTTTTTGCAACCGAAATATTTATTTGCTTATCTTCTTTTTTGGAGAGAGTTTTTTCAATCAAAATTTTTTCTTTAATTTCTTCAGATAGTATTATTGATGAAGGAACGCTTTTGTTCTCATAAAATTGAGAAACAAAAGAATTTAATATATCACCTAGTTTTTCATCAGGATCATGCTTTGGAAAAAAAGCTTGATTACCCCAATTTTGTTTTGAACGATAAAAGAAAACTTGAATACAAGTTTTGCCAGATTCTTTATAACCAGCAATTACATCAGCCTCTATTAAATTTGCTTCATTAATTCTTTGAGATGATTGAATAATATTTAAAGATTTTATTCTATCTCTTAAAATTACAGCTTTTTCAAAATCTAAATTTTCACTAGCCTTTTCCATTTGTTCAGATAAATTTTTTTGTATTTTTCTCGATTTCCCAGAAACAAATTCAATGGAGTCTTCTACGGTCTTTTTGTACTCATCTTCATTTATGTATCCAACACATGGTCCTGAGCATCTTTTAATTTGATATAAAATACATGGACGTTCTCTATTTTTAAAAACTGTATCATCACAAACTCTTAAGTGAAAAATTTTTTGAATCATTTTTATCGTCCAGTTTGCTGATCCAGCCGATGCAAAAGGACCAAAGTAAAAACCCTCTTTTGTTTTTTTTCCTCTATGTCTTTTAATTTGAGGCCATTTATCTTTATTTCCAATAAAAATGAATGGGAAAGATTTATCATCTCGTAAAAGAATATTAAATTTTGGCTTATGTTTTTTAATTAAATTTGCTTCAAGAAGTAAAGCTTCACTTTCATTTGAAGTTGTTGTTATTTCCAACTTTCTTGTTTGAGAAAGCATCCTTTCAGTTCTTATAATATGATTTTTTTCTGCGATGTAACTTTTAAGTCTATTAGGTAAATTTTTTGCTTTACCAACATAAAGAATATCTCCTTTATCATTCAGCATTCTGTAAACACCGGGTAGTTTAGGTATTAAAGAGAGCTCTTTCTTAATTACTTCTTTACCAATTTCAGAACTTATCATGACTTCTTTTTTTGGTAATTTGAATACCAACAGACGAACATTCTTTCAGAATTTCCATTTTTTCAATTTTAAGCATTATTTTGCCAATTCTTTTATCCTTAAATAACTCATCAAAAACCGCTTCGGCTAGTGTTTCTAGGAAATTATAATGCTTCTTTTTAACAAGCTTTGTAATTAGCTTTACAATTGTTCCATAGTTTACGATAGATTTAATATCTTTATCATTACTTGGCTTTTTATCTTGGTAATCTATTTCAAGGCTAAATTTTACTTTTTGAGTTTTTTCTTTTTCAAAATCATAATAACCAAGTTTTAAATCTAGAATTAATTCATTAATAAGAATTTTTTTTTCGTAATTGAATAAGTTTTTTGATTTATCAATTTTAATAATTTTAAGATTATTTTTTTTCATTCCTTACCTTTTAATATATCAGGTGTTTGCCAATTTAAGCTTTGGCCACTATCTATAGCCAAAATTTGACCAGTAATAGAACTGTTTTTTATAAAAAAGTCAACCGCATTACAAATCTCGTTCACATCAACTTGTTGTTGGAGAGGTGTAGCCAAATATTGATTTTTAAAGTGTTTAACTGACTGCCTTTTATTTTTGATTGTTGGCCCAGGAGCTATTCCGTTAACTCGGATATTTGGTGATAAACTCATCGCACTAGTTTTGGTTAAAGTATATAAGCCTGTTTTACTTAACGTATATGAAAAAAAATAAGGAGTAAGTTTAAATACTCTTTGATCAATTATATTAATAATATTGTTATTTTTACCTTTGATATTTTTTGAAAATTCTCTTGATAAAATAGCAGGGGCTTTAAGATTTATAGAAATATGCTTTTCCCAACTTTTGGAACTAAAATTATCTAATTTATCATTTTCAAATATTGAAGCATTATTTATCAAACAGTCAAAAAATCTCATTTTTGATTTTGAGAATTTAATAATTTTATTAATATCTTTTTCTTTACTAAGATCCCCTTTGACTAAATAAATTTTTGTTCCATTATTTTGAAGTTTTTTTTTTAGATTCTCAGCTTTTGACTTGGACTTATTGTATTGAACTACAATCTGCTTATTTGGACCTGCTAACTTTTCAGCTATTGCAGCTCCTATTCTTGTGGCACCTCCAGTAATAATTATCTTTTGTGCTTCCATTTTTTATCTCTTTTTTTGGTAACTTTAGTTCCTGGCATGCCCATTGTCGATCTACCTTTTGGATAAAGTTTATTCTTTACATCATATTGTCTTATTTTTGGATTTAATGTGATTTCTAGTTCTGTACTCTCTAATTTTCTTATTTCATCTCTAATTTTAGCAGCCTCCTCAAACTCAAGATTAGAAGCAGCTTCTTTCATTTTTTTATCAAGAGCTTTTAAGTGTTTTTTAAGATTTCCCCCAACATTAGATCCTTCACTTATTTTTACATAATCTTTTTCATAAACACTCTCTAAAATATCATTAATTTCTTTTTTAACTGTTTTGGCATTTATTTTATTCTTTTTATTATAGTCTAATTGAATTTTTCTTCTTCGCTCTGTTTCTTGAATTGCCTTTTTTATACTCTTTGTTTCTTTATCAGCATAAAGAATAACTTTACCATCTACATTTCTAGCAGCTCTTCCTATTGTTTGTATTAATGAAGTTTCAGATCTCAAGAAACCTTCTTTATCAGCATCTAAAATTCCAACTAATGCACATTCTGGAATATCAAGACCTTCTCTTAATAAGTTAATACCAACAAGGACATCAAAAACACCCATTCTTAAATCTCTCATAATTTCTATTCTCTCAAGAGTATCAATGTCTGAGTGTAAGTATCTTACTTTAACACCATTTTCATGAAGATATTCTGTCAAATCCTCAGCCATTTTTTTTGTGAGAGTAGTAACTAAAACTCTGTGATTATTTTCAATAACTTTTTTACACTCATGCATTAAATCATCCACTTGATTTTTTGCAGGTCTTATTTCAACAGGTGGATCTATCAATCCTGTGGGTCTAATAACTTGATCTATAAATTTACCTTTTGTTTGTTCTAATTCCCAAGGCCCAGGAGTTGCCGAAACAAATACAGTTTGTGTTCTCATCAAATCCCATTCTTCAAATTTTAATGGTCTATTATCCATACAAGATGGAAGTCTAAAACCATACTCAGCTAATGTACTTTTTCTTGATCTATCACCTTTATACATTCCATTTAATTGTGGAACTGTTACATGACATTCATCAACAAAAATTAAAGTGTTGTCTGGAAAATATTCAAAAAGTGTCGGTGGTGGTTCACCTGGTTTTCTTCCAGATAAAAATCTAGAATAATTTTCAATACCAGCACATGAACCAGTGGCCTCAATCATTTCAAGATCAAATTTGGTTCTTTCTTCTAATCTTTGAGCTTCAAGTAATTTATTTTCTGCCCTATGTTTTTTAAGAGTAATGTCTAATTCTTTTCTTATGTTTATGATTGCTTGTTCTACAGTTGGTTTTGGAGTAATATAATGACTATTTGCATAAACTTTAATTAAACTCAATTCTCTAACCTGATCACCAGTTAATGGATCGAATTCCTCAATTTTTTCTAATTTGTCTCCAAATAAACTAAGTCTCCAAGCTCTATCTTCTAAATGAGATGGAAAAATTTCTAAATATTCTCCACGAGCTCTAAAAGTACCTCTATAAAAATTTTGGTCATTACGCTTATATTGTAAAGCCACTAAAGATTTGATTATTTGTTCCCTATTATAATCATAATTTTTTTGAAGAGTTAAGGTCATTTTACTGTAAGCTTCAACTGAACCTAAGCCATAAATACAAGATACACTTGCAACAATTAATACATCATCTCTCTCCAAAAGTGATCTAGTTGCTGAGTGCCTCATTCGATCTATTTGTTCGTTAATTGAAGCTTCTTTTTCAATATATGTATCTGATCTAGGAACATAGGCTTCAGGTGTGTAGTAATCATAGTAAGATACAAAGTACTCAACTGCATTGTCAGGAAAAAATGTTTTCATTTCTCCATAAAGCTGCGCGGCTAAAGTTTTGTTAGGAGCCAAAATTAATGCTGGTCTATTAGTTGCTTCAATTACTTTTGCCATTGTAAAGGTTTTTCCTGAGCCTGTTACACCAAGTAGTACCTGATTAAATTCTTCTTTATTTGCACCATTTACTAATTTTTTAATAGCTTCAGGTTGATCGCCAGCAGGTTTAAAATTAGATTTAATTTTAAATTTTTTTCCACCCTCAAGTTTTCCACTAATTTTAGGATTTTTACTCTGAATATCTGTAATTAAATCTTGATAAGTATTTTCCATATATTAAAGAACGTAGTAGAATTAATTTATATTTCAATGAGCATAATATCAGACAGTTTAAAGAGAATTAAACCATCCCCAACTATTGCAGTTACGCAAAAGGCAAGGGAGTTAAGGGCAGCTGGAAAAGATGTAATTGGTCTAGGAGCCGGTGAACCTGATTTTGATACTCCAGATAATATTAAAGATGCAGCTATTCAGGCTATCAAAGAGGGTGATACAAAATATACTGCAGTTGATGGAACCCCCGCTTTGAAAAAAGCAATAGTAAAAAAGTTTAAAAGAGAAAACAATTTAAATTTTGATATTGATCAAATTACAGTTGGAACAGGTGGCAAACAAGTTTTATATAACGCTTTTATGGCAACTTTGAATAAAGGTGACGAGGTAATAATCCCAGCACCTTTTTGGGTTTCATATCCTGATATGGTTTTATTAGCTGGGGGAAAACCAAAAATAGTAAAATGTGATGAAAAAGATGGTTTCAAATTAACTGCTAAAAAACTTCAAAAAGCAATTTCAAAAAAAACAAAATGGTTAATTTTAAATTCTCCGTCAAACCCAACTGGAGCCGGTTATGCTAGAGGCGAAATTGAGGATTTGGCAAAAATATTAGTTAAAAATAAGAAAATTCATATTTTAAGCGATGATATTTATGAGCATATTAAATACGATAATTTTAATTTTTTTACAATTGCTCAAATATCAAAGTTAAAAGATAGAACATTAACAATGAATGGAGTAAGTAAATCATATGCGATGACTGGATGGAGAATAGGTTATGCGGCTGGCCCAAAAGATATCATCAAAGCAATTGGTAAAATTCAATCTCAATCAACATCAAATCCGTCATCAATAAGTCAAGCAGCAGCAGTTGAGGCACTTAATGGTTCACAAGATTTTATACAAAAAAGATCTCAAGCATTCAAAGATAGAAGAGATTTTGTAGTACAAAGTTTAAATAATATAAAAGGAATAAGTTGTCTTACACCTAATGGTGCATTTTATGTATTTCCAAGCTGCAAAGGTTTATTAAACAAAAAAACAAAACTAAAAACAGATGCAGATTTTGTTCAAAAATTACTGGAAAAAGCAAATGTTGCTGTAGTGCAAGGTTCTGCTTTTGGTTTGGATGGGTATTTTAGAATTTCTTATGCAACTTCAATGGAAAATTTAAAGAAAGCAATGGAAAGAATTAAATCTTTTTGTGAGAGCTTAATTTAGTGAGATAAAAATTTTTCGGCCTCTAAAGCAGCCATACAACCCATTCCTGCAGCAGTTACTGCTTGTCTGAAAGTTTTATCTTTAACATCTCCAGCTGCATAAACACCTGGAATATTTGTTTCTGTTGAGTCTGGTTTTGTAATTAGATAACCCTCTTTATCCATATCTAGTTGATTTTTGAATAATTGTGTTGCTGGGTCATGGCCTATCGCGATGAATAATCCATCTAATTTTAATTCATCAATATTATTAGTTTTGACATTTTTTACTTTTATTCCTCTAACGTTTTTAGGTTCTTTATCACCAATAACATCTTCAATAACCGAATCCCAAATAATCTCAATTTTTTTATTTTCCATCAATTTTTTTTGCAACATTTTTTCCGCTCTCAAACTATCTCGTCTATGGATTAGTTTAACTTTAGATGCAAATTTTGTAAGAAACATTGCTTCCTCCACAGCAGCATTACCACCACCCACAACTGCAACTTCTTTATTTTTAAAAAAGAAACCATCACAAGTTGCACAAGCTGAAACCCCAAATCCTCTAAATTCTTGTTCCGATTTTAAATTTAACCATCTTGCTTGAGCTCCTGTTGAGATAATTATGCTATCAGCTGTGTATTTTTGACCACTATCACCTACAGCTTCAAAAGGTTTAGATTTTAGGTTTACCGATGATATATGGTCTTCGATCATTTCGGTTCCAACTGCTTTTGCTTGATCTTTCATTTGATCCATCAGCCACGGACCTTGAATTACATCTGCAAAACCTGGGTAATTTTCTACATCAGTAGTTGTTGTTAATTGTCCACCTGGCGCCGAACCGTAAACTAAAATTGGATTAAGCATTGCTCTTGCCGCGTAAACAGCTGCTGTATATCCGGCTGGACCAGATCCAATTATTAACACTTTTGTGTGTTTAGTTGGATTTTGACTCATATGAAAGCTATATAGTAATAAATGTCTAAATTAAAAGGTTTATTATTGACCGAGGGAATGCACGGCATGATTAGCCAAGTAGAAGGTTTGGCTAATGGATTAGACCTAGATTTTATACACGAAAAAATTGAACTTAATAATTTTTGGAAATGGATACCGCCAAAAATAACCCCAGTGCAATCTTCAGTTTTTAAAAATAAGATTAAAGAAAAGTTTGATGTGGTTATTTCTTGTGGAAGAAAGAGCGTTATACCTTCTTTATATTTGAAGAAAAAATTTGGTAAAAAAATCATGAATATCCATATTCAAAATCCAAAGGTTTCATTAAATAATTTTGATTTTGTTGTAATTCCTGAACATGATGGAATAAATGGCAAAAATGTTATCACTAGCAAAGGAGCTATTCATTATTTAAGAAATGAAGAATTAGATCAGAATGCTAATTATTTAAAATCTCAAATAATTAGATCAAAGTTAGTTGCATTGATTGTGGGAGGACCGACTAAATATTATGATTATCGTGAGACAGCTATTAAAGAGATATTTTCAAAAGTTTATGAAAATTTTATAAATAAAGGTTTTCAATTAATATTTATTCCTTCGATGAGAACACCTAAAAAAATAATTGATTTAGCAAAGAATTATTTTGATGAAAATCAAATTATTATTACTCAAGTTGATAAAAAAGCCTATCTTTCATCGCTTAAGCTATCAGATTATATTATTGTTACTTGTGACTCGACATCAATGATTTCAGAGTCAGCCATAACTGGTAAACCAATTTATGTAGCTCAAATGACACCTATTAAAAAAAATCAGAGATTTATGAAATTTTTTGAATTATTTAAATCTTTAAATATTATAAAAGATTTGGGTGATACACTTGAAGATTGGAATTATGAAAAACTTAATGAAACTAATAGAATATCAAGTTATATAAAAGATAAAATAAAAAATTATGAATTTTCTTGACTCTATTTTAAATCAATCAAAAAAACATGAATTTCCATTCGATCATTGGGAGTATAATAATGCTTTAACTGATGAGCAGATTGAAGAAATAATTAATGCAGATATTCCAGATGTGAGCAAACATAATTTATCATATGACGGTACTAGAGCGATTGATGGAGGAACAGCTGAGTTTCGAGAGGGCATTGCTTCAGGAGGCAAAGCTTTGAAGTTTAGATGTTTTATAACTAAAGATAACTCTTCTCAATTTCCTAATTTATTAAATTTTATTAAAGAACTTCAATCAAAAGAAACTTGTGAAACTATCTCTAAAATGATCAACAAGGATTTATCAAATTCGTATGTTAGAGTTGAGGTAATTTGCGATAGAGAAGGATTTTGGTTAAAACCTCATTGTGATATAAAAGAAAAATTAATGTCAGGTTTAATTTTTGTTAACAAAACAAATGAGTCTGAAGATTTAGGAACTGATTTTTATAATAATAATTTAGAAAAAGTGAAAACAGTTCCATATAAACATAATTATGGGTATTTATTTACAAGTGGACCAAATACATGGCATGGAATGGAAAAGAAAAAAATAATAAAAGAAAGACGTTGTATACAAGTGAACTACGTTACATTCCCAACAGATTGGAAAGTTGATTAATTAGTTAAAAACATTTAGGTTTGAAAGCAATCCTATTAACAACAGAACACCAAGCATAAAGCAAATACCAGTGACAGCTTTTAATTGATCGTTATTTGCATTGTCATTAATGTTCCAGTGAGTTTTGTTATTGAACCTAAGATTTTGGTAATTATTAATTTTTTTATTTTTTGGGAAACTTAGAACGTCGGCGTTGAATAAATTTTGTTTTTTTTCTATAGCCGTTTCAATATATTTGTGAAGTTCTGAACTCATATTAAATTTATTTATAATTGTTAAAAGTTAAAAAACTTTAAAATTTATAACAACTAAATTATTAGTCATTTTGGGTTTATTTTTTTCAACTTTTGAGTGAGAATTATTTCAACTTAAAATTGAAAAGCTAACCAACATCTTGAAGTGAGATAACTTCCATTTTTTTTGTTCTGAGGGATTTTATTGCCTCTAAGCAAGCGTATGCAGTAGACATATTAGTGCAATAAGGAACTTTATTTTTTAAAGTAGCTCTTCTTAAAGCAATAGCATCACTCACACGAAAAGCTTTATTTCCTCCACCTGTATTAATTACTAAAGCAATTTTTTTTGAATCCAACACATCGACAATATGTGGAGATCCACTGCTTACTTTATTAATTATTTTGCAGCTCATTCCAAATTTTCTTATGTATTCCGCAGTCCCTTTAGTAGCACAAAGCTTAAAATTTAATTTAACCAATTCTTTTGCTAAGCCTATTCCCTCATCTTTATGAGCATTTTTAAGCGATATGAATGCCAAACCTTCTTTTGGTAAAGAATTAGCAGCAGCAATTTGACTTTTAGCAAATGCCATACCAAAGTCTTTATCAAATCCCATCACTTCCCCGGTTGATTTCATTTCTGGTCCTAAAAGTAAATCACTATTAGGAAACTTATTAAATGGAAAAACAGCCTCTTTTACTGCATACATACCTTTTGATTTATCTTTTAATTTAAATTTTGATAATTTTTCACCAGCCATAATTCTTGATGCAATTTTCGCTAGAGGCAAACCTTTTGTTTTTGATACAAATGGTACAGTTCTACTTGCTCTAGGATTTACTTCGATAACAAAAATCTTATCTTTTTTAATAGCAAATTGAATATTCATAAACCCTCTTACTTTTAATGCTAAAGCTAATTTTTTAGTTTGATTTTCAATTTCTTTAATTAAAAAAGGTTTAATTGAAATAGGAGGTAAACTACAAGCAGAGTCTCCTGAATGTATTCCAGCTTCTTCTATATGTTGCATTATACCTGCAACATAAACCTCTTTTCCATCTGACAAGGCATCAACATCAACCTCCATTGCTTGATTTATAAATTTATCTATTAAAATTGGATTTTCTTCAGCAGCCTTAAAAGCTTCTTCAACAAATTTTTTTAATTTTTTCTTTTCATGAACAATCTCCATAGCTCTTCCACCCAAAACATACGAAGGCCTTACAATTAATGGTAATCCAATTTTTTCTGCTATTTGAATTGCTTGCTTATAATTTTTAGCAATTCCGCTATCTGCTTGTTTAAGTTTTAGTTTATTTAAAAGATTTCTAAATCGATCTCTGTCTTCAGCTAAATCAATAGAGGAGTATTGTGTTCCTAAAATTGGAAGTTTGTTCTCATGCAAGAATTTTGCAAGTTTAATTGGGGTTTGCCCACCAAATTGGGTTATTACACCTAAAAGGTTTCCTTTTTCTTGTTCTTTTTTAATTATATTAAAAACATATTCTTCCTTTAAAGGCTCAAAGTACAAACGATCACTTGTATCATAATCAGTCGAAACTGTCTCAGGATTGCAATTTATCATTATCGTCTCAAAACCTACCTCTTTTAATGAAAAACTTGCCTGACAACAGCAATAATCAAATTCAATTCCTTGTCCAATTCTATTAGGTCCACCTCCAAGAATAATTATCTTTTTCTTATTTGAAGGTTCTGCTTCACATTCAGAATTAAATGAAAAATTTCTTTGGTACGTTGAATACATATAAGGAGTAAAGGACTTAAATTCGGCTGCACATGTATCAACTTTTTTATATACAGGCATTACTTTTAGAGCAGATCTTTTTCTTCTTATAATTTCTTCAGGTAAATTTAATAATTCTGATAATTTTTTATCAGAAAATCCGACTGATTTAATTTTATTAAATTCTCCAAAATCTTTTGGAAGTCCTATTTTTTTAATTTTTGTTTCTATATTAACTATCTCTTTGATTTGTTCTAAGAACCATAAATCTATTTTTGATAATCTATAAATTTTTTTTAAATTGATTTTTTTTCTAATCGCTTCAGCAACAAGTAAAATCTTGTTTGGAATATTTTCTTTTAGTTTTTTTTCAATTTGTTTTTTGTTAAAATCAAAAATTCTATCTAAACCTGAAAATCCAGTTTCTAATGATACTAAAGCTTTTTGAAGCGATTCTTTAAAGTTTCTTCCGATAGCCATAGCTTCCCCAACTGATTTCATTGAAGTACCAAGTGTTGCGGGAGATGTTGAAAATTTTTCAAAGGTAAACCTAGGAATTTTGGTAACAACATAATCTATACTAGGCTCAAATGAAGCAGGAGTAATTTTTGTTATTTCATTTTTCAATTCATCAAGAGTATAGCCAACAGCTAATTTTGCTGCTACTTTTGCGATTGGAAATCCAGTTGCTTTTGATGCGAGAGCCGACGATCTAGATACACGAGGATTCATTTCAATCACTACCATTCGACCATTTTTAGGATTAATCGCAAATTGAACATTCGATCCACCAGTCTCAACTCCAATTTTTCTTAAACAAGCAATAGAAGCATTTCTCATCACTTGATATTCTTTATCTGTAAGAGTAAGCGCTGGGGCAACAGTGATAGAGTCGCCGGTATGAATTCCCATTGGATCAATATTTTCAATAGAACAAATGATGATGCAATTATCCTTCCTATCTCTGACAACCTCCATTTCAAATTCTTTCCAACCTTCTAAACATTCTTCTACAAGTACTTGGTTTACTGGGGACTCATGTAATCCGTTCTTAATAATCTTAAAATAATCTTTCTTTGTTTTAGCAATTCCACCACCCAGTCCACCAAGTGTAAAAGCTGGTCTAATAATTGCTGGTAAACCAATTTTTTTTAATATTTTTGGTGCTTGATTAATCTTATTTACAATTTCGGATTTAGGTAAATCTAAACCAATATCAATCATATTTTTTCTAAATTTTTTTCTATCTTCAGCATTAGAAATAGCTTTTGAGTTTGCTCCAATTAATTCTATTTTATATTTTTTTAGAACTCCTTTTTTTTCTGCTTCCATCGCAAGATTAAGCGCAGTTTGACCACCCATTGTTGGAAGAATTGCATCAGGTTTTTCTTTTTTGAGAATTTTTTCTAAGATATCTAATGTAATTGGTTCAATATAAGTTTTATCTGCAACATTTGGATCTGTCATAATTGTTGCAGGGTTTGAATTAATTAAAACTACTTTATACCCCTCATCTTTTAGCGCTTTACATGCTTGAGTGCCTGAATAATCAAACTCACATGCCTGTCCTATAATTATCGGACCCGCACCCACCACTAATATCTTTTTAAGATCTTTTCTTTTTGGCATTTTTTTTCATGTTGTTAATAAATTCTTGAAATAAATAAACACTATCCTGGGGTCCAGGATTTGACTCTGGATGGTATTGAACAGAAAATACTGGTCTATCTTTTAATTTAATACCTTCAATACTATTATCAAATAGAGATTTGTGCGTTATTTTAATATTTTTTGGCAAACTTTTTTTAACTACTTCAAATCCATGATTCTGACTAGTTATCTCAACTTTATCATGCATTAGATTTTTAACTGGATGATTTGCTCCTCTATGACCAAGCTTCATTTTTTTTGTTTTACCTCCTAATGCTAGGGCTAAAATTTGATGACCTAAACAAATACCAAATATTGGTAATTTTTTTTTAATTAATGCTTTAATTATCCCAATTGCATATTTACCTGTTGCAGCTGGATCCCCGGGTCCATTAGATAAAAACACTCCATTAGGTTTCAAGCTTAATATTTTTTCAGCAGAAGTTTTGCAAGAAACAACAGTTATCTTACAATTAAAATCAGAAAAGTATCTTAAAATATTTTTTTTAATTCCATAGTCAATCGCAACTACATGGAAAATATTTTTATTATTTTTTTTATATCCATTTTCTTTATTCCAGGTTTTAAAACCTTTCCAAATATAATTTTTATTTGTTGAGACCACTTCTGCAAGATCTAAATTTTTTAGTCCACTCCATTTAATTGTAGTATTAGACAGCTTATTAATATTAAATTTTCCATTCTTTGAATAACTGATAGTTCCTTTTGGAGCTCCTTTATCTCTTATAAAGTTCGTCAAACTTCTGGTATCTAAACCAGTAATTCCTACAATCTTATTTTTTTTTAGCCAAGAATCCAGATGCAACAGTGATCTGTAATTGGAAGGGTCTGTTATTTCAGAATTTAAAATGATTCCTCTTGCCCAAATTTTATCAGCTTCATGATCTTCTTTATTTGTTCCAACATTTCCAACATGAGGAAAAGTAAAATTTATAATTTGTCCCGCATAAGATGGGTCAGATATTATTTCTTGGTATCCAGTTAATGAAGTATTAAAACAAACTTCACCTGTTGCAATACCTTCATGGCCCATTCCAATTCCTTTAAAAATTTTCTTATTTTCAAGAACTAAAATGCCCGTCTTAATGTTTGAGATTTTTTTTGAGTTAGTTTTTTTTGCTTTTTTGATCAATTACAACTCATAAGTTAAAGGTTAATACAATAATTGGTTTATTATCGCAACAGAGATGTATTATAAAATTGTAAAAAAACAATTTTTCTTTTGAAGATTTTTTTCTTTAAAGTAGATTAAAAAATTATGCCACTAAAAGAAACAATCGAAACAGAATATAAAAATGCTTTAAAATTGAAAAATAAAGCAAAAATATCAACTTATAGGTTAATTTTATCATCAATAAAGGATCTAGATATTTCAAATAGGTCAGGATCAAATAAAAAAGAAACAGACGATGAAGATATTAAAAAGTTATTTAAGAAGATGGCAAAGCAAAGAGCCGAATCAATAGAAATTTATAAAAAAAATAATCGCTCCGATCTGCTTGAAGTGGAACAGAGTGAATATGATATTATTACAAGTTTTTTGCCTAAAAAATTAAGTGAAGAAGAAACTAAAAAAATTTGTGAAGATCTAATATCAAAATTAGGTGCAACTTCAATCAAAGATATGGGAAAAGTTATGGGAGAATTAAAAAAACAACATTCTGATAAAATTGACTTTTCAAAAGCTGGGGCATTTTTAAAACAATTATTAAATAAATAATGAAATATCCTAAAGAATATCTAGATGAGATTAAAACAAGATTAAAAGTTTCAACTGTTGTGTCAAAAACAGTAAGTTTAAAAAAAAGAGGAAAAGAATATGTGGGTCTTTCTCCCTTTAAAAATGAAAAGACACCATCTTTTACCGTTAACGATGAAAAAGAGTTTTATCATTGTTTTGCAACATCAGAACATGGCAATATTTTTGATTTTGTAATGAAAACTCAAAACTTAAGATTTGGTGAAGCAGTTAAATCTTTAGCTAATCTTGCTGGTATGCAACCATATATGTTCACAAAGCAAGATGTTGAACGAGAAAAAAAATGGAAAGAATATTCTTTAATTTTTAATCGTTATATTGAATTTTATCATAATGAACTACTTAAAAATGAATTTCATTCTAATGTAAGACAATATTTAAAAAAAAGATTGATAAGTAAAGACCAAGTTAAAAAATTTAAAATTGGTTATATAGAAAAAAATCCAAATTTTTTTGAAATATTAAAAAAAGATTTTAGTATTGAGTCATTACTTGAAACTGGCTTATTTTATTTAGATGAAAAAAAGAAATATTATGTTGAAAGATTTAGAGGTCGTTTGGTTTTTCCAATAAATAATATATCTGGTCAACCTATTGCTTTGGGTGGAAGAATTATCGAGAACAGTGATTATTTGGCAAAATATATTAATTCTCCGGAAACTATATTTTTCAAAAAGGGATTGAATTTATATAATTTGGATTTAGCTAGAAAGTTATCTAATAAATCAGATCAAATTTTTTTAGTTGAGGGTTATATGGACGTTGTTGGCTTAGATAAAAATAGAATTGAAAATGTCGTTGCAAATCTAGGAACTTCTTTAACAGATAGACAAATATTAACTTTAAATCAATTTTTTAAAGATATAATTATTTGTTTTGATGGTGATGAAAGCGGATATAAGGCAGCTTTGCGAGCAGCAGAAAACTCAATTAAAGAGTTAAAACCTGAAAAACAAATTTCATTTTTATTTTTACCAAATAAAGAAGATCCAGATAGTTTTGTGAATAAAAATGGTAGAAATTATTTTTTTGATTTTGTTAAACAAAATAAATTGTCAATTCATCAATTTTTATTTTCCCATTATAAGAAGCAGACTCAAAATAATCCTTCCTCAATGGCAATTTTTGAAAAAAAATTAAGATCTATTGCAAATTCAATAAAAGATAGTTTTATAAAAAAATATGTTTTAGAATATTTTTTAGAAAAAATTTCTGAATTAGCTCCCCATACTAATCAAAATAAAAAAAATAATTTCATAAAAAAAACAAAATCACTAGAAACCACTAGAAGACATTTTAAAGAAAGCGAAACCTTATCAAGTGTTGAGTTAAAAGAATTTTCTTTACTTTATTTAATGATCAATAATTTAAATTTGATCAAAGATAATATTCATTTATTAGAAAATATTAAAATATTTACTGAGATCAACAAACAAATTTTTACGCAAGTAATTTCTTATATAAAATCTAACACTGATTTAAGTGTAGATAGCTTAGATATAGATAAACAGTTAATCGATAAAATTGAAAAATTTGCCTCAATTAAACATATTTTGAATAATAAAAAAAAAGATGATCATGAGGTTATAGAATTATTAGATGATATTAGTCGAGACTTAAATAATTATGATCTAGAATTTAGAATCGAGCAATTAGAGTCGAAGTTTTCGAAAGATTTGAGTGAGACTACTTTTAATGAGCTAAAAGAGCTAAAAAAAAAGCAAAATATCAATTAATCTATTAAAAATTAATAATGGATTTTTGTAAATTTGATACTATATAAGACTCTCCAAATTTAATTGTTGTGGAAAGAATAATTACAAAATCATTTGCAAGATTGATGGGTCGAGGAACCCATAGAGGCTTTATTACTTATGAAGAGTTAAGCAAATCTTTAGGAAAAAGAAATTTATCACAAGAAAACTTAGCTCAAGCTTTTATTCACATTTTAGATGACAAGGTAACACTTGTAGAAAAAAAATCTGATTACAAAGTATTAAGAAAAAAAGATAGCTCTTCTAAAGAGGAAGGTAAGACTATTGAAAAAAGTGATGACCCAATAAGAATGTATTTAAGGGAAATGGGAGGTGTAGAGCTTTTATCGAGAGAGGGAGAAATAGCAATTGCAAAAAGAATAGAAGCAGGGAAGGATGTTATGCTTATAGCTTTATCTCAGAGCCCGATAACAGCCCAACAATTTTTTGAATGGAATCAAAAATTGCAAAAAGATGAGATACTTGTAAGAGAGATAATAGACATTGACACCAATTACATGGAAGATGAGTCAACAGGACCTAGTGCAAAACAAAAAAATGCAGGTGAAACTGATAAAGAGGAAAATTCAGACGATGAAAATGACGATGATTTTAATCCCACTCTTGCTGCAATGGAGTCAGAAATAAAACCTAAGGTTCTCAACACAGTAAATTATCTCACAAAGGAATATAATAAATTAATTAAATATCAAAAAGAAAAATTAGAATGTGTTTTAAAATCAGAAACATTTTCACATAATAAAGAAAAAAGTTATGAAAAAATTGTGAATGATATTTTAGAAAATATCAAATCTTTACAACTATCACCCTCTGTTCTTGAGGAATTAGTACAAAAACATTACATTGAAAATAAAAAAATAATTTCTTTAGAGGGAAATTTATTGAGATTGGCAATGAACCAAAATATTTCAAGAAATGAATTTATTAAATTTTATCTTGGAAATGAAATTAATCCAAATTTAAAAAAATTTTTAGATACAAATAATGTTTGGAAACAATTTTTTATCAAAAATAAAAATGAATTTAAAAATATAAGAGAAAGATTAATTGAGATAAGTAATAGACTTGGAATATCAGTCACAGATTTTAAAAAACTAGTCAGCAGAATACAAAAAGGCGAAAAAGAATCACGAATTGCAAAAAAAGAAATGGTGGAGGCTAATTTAAGATTAGTTATTTCTATAGCTAAAAAATATACAAATCGAGGTTTACAATTTCTAGATTTAATTCAAGAAGGTAATATTGGACTTATGAAAGCTGTAGATAAGTTTGAATATAGAAGAGGATATAAATTCTCTACTTACGCAACTTGGTGGATTAGACAGGCAATAACAAGATCTATTGCTGATCAAGCAAGAACAATAAGAATTCCTGTTCATATGATTGAAACAATAAATAAAATTGTAAGAACTCAAAGATTGATTTTAAGTGAGTTTGGAAGAGAAGCGACACCTGAAGAATTGGCAAAAAAATTAAGAATGCCTTTGGACAAAGTTAGAAAAGTTTTAAAAATTTCTAAAGAACCAGTCTCATTAGAAAAACCAGTTGGTGATGAAGAAGATAGTAGTTTAGGAGATTTTATTGAAGATACAAAAGCACTGGCTCCATTAGAACAGGCTATAAAATCTAATCTTGGAGAAGCAACGACAAAAATTTTGTCAACTTTAACCCCAAGAGAAGAAAGAGTGTTAAGGATGCGTTTTGGTGTAGGAATGAATACTGATCATACTTTAGAGGAAGTTGGATTACAATTTTCAGTAACAAGAGAACGAATTAGACAAATTGAGGCTAAAGCTTTGAGAAAACTTAAACACCCAAGCAGATCTAAACAGTTAAAAAGTTTCTTAGAAAGTTAATTCACTGGGCCGTTAGCTCAATAGTAGAGTACTGCATTGACATTGCAGGGGTAGTTGGAGCGTAACCAACACGGCCCACCATTTTCATTTTATTTTATATTGATATAAATTGTATGCTTGAATGAATAATTTTGATTTAAAAAATTTAAATGTGGTTTTTGCTGGATGTGCTAGAGATTGTGCACCTTTTCTAAAAAAAACTTTGGATAATATTGAACATTATTCAAAACTATTTAAAGGAAGTTATAAAGTAATTATTGAAAATGGATCAAAAGATAAAACAAGAGATATTTTAAAAAAAAATCAAACTAAAAATGATTTTTATTTTTTTGAGGACACTTTAAATGAATTACCGAATAGAGGCCTAAGATTAGAAAAGGCAAGAAATATTTTCATTGAAAAAATAAAATCAAATAACTATTTAAAAAATTGCAATTTATTAATAGTTTTAGACTTAGATGAGTCAGGAAATTATATCATAAACAATGAAGCAATTATTAAATCAATTAATTTCTTAAATTCTAAAAAATCTATTGGTGCCGTTTTTGCTAATCAATTTGGAACTTATTATGATATGTGGACACTAAGAGACGAAAAATACTGTAAAAATGATTTTTGGGCAGAAGTTCTTCAAAACATCGCAAAAAAAATTAATCACAAAGACAATATCACCAGTGAAATTTTAGCTGAAGTAAAAAGGGAATATATAGATAATAAAACTTTTTCATTTAATCAAAATTTACCGCCTATACAAGTAAAATCAGCATTTGGTGGTTTTGGTATTTATAAAATGGAATATGTGCTTAAAAATAAAAGAAATTATGAAGGTACACAAATTGTAGATTTAGTTTTTAAGGATAATATTAAAGTAAAAACAAAGTTTCAAAAATGTGAACATGTAAATTTTAATCTTGGATTGATCGATCAAAATCTAGAATTATATATTTTGCCCTATTTAATAAATAGAGAATATTTAGATGTTACTTTTCCACCTCAAGCAGCAATAAAATTAATTATTAAATGATACCACAAAAACAAAAAATAATTTTAGATGGCACTGTTTTAGGCATGGCTATAGATAACAAATTAGCTAGGACAGGTATTTATTTTGTAATAAAAAATTTGTGTGACAGCTTAATTATAAGAAATGATTTGGAATTTAAAATTTTAACACCAGTTGAATTAAGAAAAAAAATGATTTCATTTTATTCAAATCATCAATTTAAAGAATGTTTAAATTTAACGAATGTTAAATTTGGCAAAGAAAAAATAAATTTTATAATGCCTTTTCATCCAGCTAGACAAGATTTATACAACATTCCTGAGTCAAATATTTTTCAGATTGTTTATGATTTTTCAGTTCATTTTTGTCCTGAATTGAAAGGTTCAAATATTAGTTTTGAAAAAAGTATACTAAAATCATTGAATTCAAAAAGTCATGTATTATGTATTTCACAAAAAACTAGAACTGATCTTTTGTCTATTTCGAATATTGAGCCAAATAAAGTAGGAGTTTTTTACCCTGGATTAAGAAATGATTTTGATAAAGAAAATGATATTGAAATTGATATCAATAAATTTCTTAATATTCCTAGAAATTCAAAATATATATTATGTTTATCTACACTTGAACCAAGAAAAAATTTAAAGACTTCCCTAAAGATTTTTGAAAAAATAATTTTAAACTTTAATTCTAATAATTTATATCTTGTTCTTGCTGGTGCAAAAGGTTGGGATAAAATAGATGAACAAATTAATTCTTTTCCAAATAATATTAAAAGAAAAATTATAATCACCGGTTATGTTGATGATAATGTTGTTTATCATTTATATAAATCATCGCTTTGTTTTCTATATCCATCATTTTATGAAGGGTTTGGATTGCCGCCACTTGAGGCAATGGCAGCCGGAACACCAGTGATTATTTCAAATAGAGGTTCACTTTCTGAGATTTTTGGAAAGGCTACCAAAGTTTTTGATCCGCATGATATTAATGGCATGACATCTAAAATTCATGATTTATATTTAAATTTAAGAAAAAGAGATGAAGAGGCAAATAAGTTAAAAAAATTTTCAAAATTATTTACTTGGAAAAAATCTTCAGAAGAAATTATTAAATTTATTAATCAATTTTAAACAAAACCTAATTATAAATTATTAGTTATTGATCTATTTAATTAATACTTATAATAGTTTTGAATGGAAATTTCAGATTTTTATAACTGGTTTGACAAAATCTCTATTAAATTAGATACAAGAAAAGACTCATTTTATCAAATTTTTAAGTATCTAGATAAAATTCCCGAACCAATTATAATTGTAGAGACAGGCTGTCTAAGAATTAAAGATAATTATTCAGGTGATGGTCAAAGTACTTTATTATTTGATAAGTACACTCAATTTAGAGGTAAAAATTCAAAAGTATATACGGTGGATATAAATGCTAATGCAACTAAAGTTTGTTCAGAGAATGTAAGTGAGAATGTATCAATAACAACCGGTGATAGTGTTAAATATTTAAATAATTTATCCAAAGAATTTATTAAAACTAACACTAATGTTGCATTATTTTATTTGGACAGTTTTGATTGCGATTGGAAATCACCCGAACAATCAGCACAACATCATTTAAAAGAGCTAGTTAGTATAAAAAAAATTTTAAATGATCAAACATTAGTGGTGGTAGACGACTCACCAATAATAGGATATTTACAACAATCGAAAGTTAAAAAAGATTCTCTTGAGCTTATCAAACCAGGATTAGTTCCTGGTCCAACAATTTCAGGAAAAGGAAGTTTAGTTCATGAGTATGCAGTTCATACAGGCGCAAAGATTCTTTTTTCAAATTATCAAACTGGTTGGATAGGATTTAATTAGTGATTAAATTAACAAACTTGCTTGAATTAAAAAAAGTATTATAAAGTAGTTATAAATATTAGGGCCTGTAGCTCAGTTGGTTAGAGCAGTACACTCATAATGTATTGGTCCCAGGTTCGAGTCCTGGCGGGCCCACCATTTAAATTAATTTTCTGAAAATTTAATCATTGATGAAAAAAGTGAGTTTATATCACCATTATTTGAATTTAATATTGAGGAGAACTCTTCTTTTTGAGTTCTTGCTAAACTAAGACCTTCAATAATCAAATCTCTTATCATGGGATTATTTGGATTTTTTGTATAAATTCTCCAATCAATTTTTACTTCAGGCCTTTCAATGGTACTTTTAAGTAAACTATTAACTATTGTATAATTCTCATTCAATACTTCTTTATCATAAACATCTATCTCAGGATTAGTGTACTCTGCTAATCTACTTGAAAAGCTTTTCAAAAAATATTGCTCAAATAATTTTATATATCTTTGCTTTTGTTCACCGTTTAATTCTTTTCTTTTTGGTCCAAGAGTATAAAATCCAATTCCTTTGATATCCACAGTTTCTTTTGCAATTTTTTTTAACTCAATAATTTTTTGATCTCTTGAGGTATCTTTAGATAAAATATCTGATACTCTATTGACTGTAGATTGAACAAAAACATCTGCCCCCATTGAGTATAGATTATTTAAACTTGCAAAATATATAAAAAAAATAAATAAATATTTTTTCATATTCATAATTTTAAAAAAATTAGTTATTTTCTATTTCTTCCCAATCGCTATCGTCTTGGGTGCTGGTAATTTTTTTTGTGTTAAGAATTTTTTGTTGCCTGTCTTGAAGGTAAAGACTTTTTACTGAAGCATAAAAATCTAATGAATTTGTTTTAAGATTTTCTATCGCGTCATAATTTTTTGCTCTAAAATCAACGCCACCAGTAACTCTAGAACCATAATAGTCAAGATCATTAAAGTAAGTGGTATCATTTCTTACTGTTACGTTATACCAAGGATCTCCACCAAGAAAATTAGCAGCTGAAGCAAAGGTGTCTCTTGCTGTGCTTGGACCTAAAACTGGTAATACGATATAACAACCTGGACCAATGCCAGCCTTAGCTAATGATTGACCATAATCCTCTTTCTCATGTTTGATGATCCCGATTGCTTGAGCAACATCGAAAATACCAAAAACACCAACAGTGGTATTAATTAAAAATCTACCCGTGTTTATTCCTGCTAATTTAAAATCTCCCTGAAGAACATTATTTGGTATAGTAACTAAATTTGACAAATTATCTAATGAGTTACTGACCCCAGTTCTTACTGGTGATGGAATTTTTTTATATACACTTGCAACTGGTTTGAAGATTATTCCATCCAAAGCTTGATTAAACGCAAAAGTTGCCCTATTCAAACCTTCAAAACAATCTTTTACTTCCGTTGGTGAATTTTTTTTTAGCAAAAGCTCACCATCAGATCCTGCCTGAACATTATAAGTTAGCGCAAGAGTTGTAATTAAAATAATTGCAAATTTCTTTATCATTGTCGTCCTTATATTATACTAAATATTAAAGTAAATTAACTATTTATTAAAAATGAGCTCAAAATTAGGCCTGAATTTGGCTAAATATTACTCAATTAATTTCGATATTCCAAAGAGAAGCAAAAAAAAAATAGTTTTTATTATTATTCATTATACTGGAATGAAAAAAGAGACTGATGCTATTAAAAAACTCTGTGATCCAAATTCCAAAGTAAGTTCTCATTATTTTATAAAAAATAACGGAGAAATATTAAATCTAGTTCCTGATTTATACACATCATGGCATGCTGGAGTATCTTATTGGAAAAAATTTAAGTCGCTTAATAAACACTCTATAGGTATTGAAATTTCTAATCCTGGCCATGATTATACTTATAAAAAATTTTCCTCTAAACAAATTTTTTCTTTGATAAAATTAGTTCAGTATTTAAGGACAAAATATAAAATTAAAAAAGAAAATATATTAGGACACTCAGACATAGCACCAAATAGAAAAAAAGATCCTGGAGAAAAATTTCCCTGGAAATTATTAGCTAATAAAAAATTATGTATTTGGCACCATTTGAACGAAAATAAAATTAAAAGATATAGAAATACTGCTATTGATAAAAATCAAAAAAGAATTTTTTTCAATAATCTTTATAAAATTGGTTATTCAAAAATTTTCAAGATAAAAGAAGATCTTGTGATGGCTTTTCAAAGAAGATTTAGACAAAAATTAATAAACGGTAAAATTGATAAAGAATGTCTTTTAATAAGTAAAAACCTATTAAATAAGTAAATAATAGAGGTTGAAATTTTATAATTAAATTATAGATTGTAATTGCCAGATGAACGACTTATCGCTTTAATTTTTTTTGAAGAGGAAAGTCCGGACTCTACAAGGATACAGTGCCAGGTAACTCCTGGCGGGGGCAACCCTAGGGACAGTGCCACAGAAAATAAACCGCCATAACATGGCAAGGGTGAAAAGGTGTGGTAAGAGCACACCGGTTCTATTGGTAACAATGAACGCTGGAAAACCCCACTGAGAGCAAGACTAAGTAGAGATGACATTGTTGTGAAACTAAAAGCCATCCTTGGCTAGTCATCAGGGTTAGTTGCTTGAGCTTAAGAGCGATCTTAAGCCTAGACAAATGATAAGTTTAAATGACAGAACCCGGCTTACAGTTCATCTGGCTTAATCCCAAAAATCTAATTTTAATAAATGTTCACGTTTTGATTCATTTTTTTGAATATTTTTAATTACTTGGTTAAAAATGTAGGTATTGACTCTGTTCTAAAAAACCCATATTATCCCATAAATTCCCAAATATGGGAATATTAGGATTTTATGGTTTATGTTTTTATCAACCTACGAAAACAAATTGGACAAAAAAGGAAGGGTGTCAGTGCCTGCCAGCTTTAGATCATATTTATCCAACCTTGGATATAATGGAGTAGTTTGCTATCCATCATTTAACAATCTATCAATAGAGGCCTGGCCACAAGACAGAATAGAAAAAATTACACAAGCTATAGACTCTTTAAATCCTTTTGAAGAAAAAAGAGACTTTTTTGCAACATCAATATTATCTGAAAGTATTAATTTACAATTTGATACTGAGGGAAGAATTTCACTTACAACAAAATTATTAAAACATGCAAAAATTAAAAATAGCATGTTGTTTGTTGGTCAGGGCAAAACATTTCAAATTTGGGAACCAGCAAATTTTGAAAAATTTAAGATTAATGCAAGAAAAAAAGCAAATATAAATCGTGCAAGTCTTAAGTGGGAGCAACAATTAAATAAATAACGGGGGATAATAAAATGACAATAAACTTTAAAGTACCAGAGATTAAAGAATTAAAACCAAGAATATTAGTTCTTGGTGTAGGAGGAGCAGGAGGGAATGCAATTAATGAAATGATCGATGCAGGTGTAGATGGTGTCGAATTTGTTGCTGTTAATACCGATGCTCAAGATTTAAAAACAAGTAAATCAAAGACAAGAATTCAAATTGGTTTAAACTTAACAAAAGGTTTAGGTGCTGGAGCAAAACATGAAATAGGCTTAGCAGCAGCCAATGAGTCTTTAAATGATATAGTTGATATTCTTAAAGGTGCCAACATGGTTTTTATTACTGCTGGAATGGGTGGTGGAACTGGCACTGGTGCTGCACATGTAATTGCAAGAGCTGCCAAAGAATTAAACATTCTCACAGTAGGTGTAGTAACTCTACCTTTTTTATATGAAGCACCATCAAGAATGAGAAGAGCGCATGAAGGCCTTGAGGAACTAAGAAAACATGTGGATACAATTATAGTAATTCCTAATCAAAATTTATTTAAAATTGCAAATGAACAAACTACTTACAAAGAGTCTTTTCAATTATCAAACAGTATTTTAAGACATGGAGTTCAAAGTGTAACAGACTTGATGGTAAAAGACGGTTTGGTTAATTTAGATTTTGCAGATGTTGAAACTGTCATGAGCTCGATGGGAAAAGCAATGATGGGAACTGGTGAAGCTGAAGGAGAAGGAAGAGCAGAAAAAGCAACTGAATTAGCTTTAAATAATCCACTGATTGATGACTATTCTCTCAAAGGTGCGAAGGGTTTATTGATTAATATAACTGGTGGAGAAGATCTAAAGCTTTTTGAAGTAGATGAAATTGTAAATAAAATAAGATCTGAGGTCGACGCTGAAGCGGAGATAATTAATGGGTCAATTATTGATCCATCTTTAGATGGAAAAATTCGTGTATCAATAGTTGCCACTTCACTTGATGGACAACAACCTGAGTCAAAATCAGTTATAAATATGGTACATCGTATTCAAAATCGTAACCCAGGATATTCTGATTTAACATCAGGGAATGGAACTGCTTCGTTTAGTTTTTCTAATGCAACTACAAATCCAGTCACTCATGGTGCTAACGCATTAAAACTCGAAAATGAAGTTGTATCAGAAAGCACTCAGAATGAGTCTGTAGAAGATGTTAATCATCAATATCATGAAGAATTATTGAAAAATCAACAATCAGAAGATATTGGAGATAATTCAGATATCAGAACGGAAATTCCTCTGTCAGATGAAGAAACCAATTTTTCAGATGATCAAAGTATAACCAACGATCTTAAAGAGTTTGGAGTTGATACAGACGAACCAGATTTGTTTAGTTCTGAGGATCAAAATAACAATGTTGAAGATCTACTTAACTCATCAGAAAATGAGGAAGAAGATGATCTTGAAATACCCGCATTTTTAAGAAGACAAAAAAATTAATGGTCTTCGAGAAAATAAATGGAAGCCACCATGGTATCGGATGCTCCAAAACATTATTCGGTACTGCTAAATGAATTAATTAGCATTATTTCCCCTCAACATGGTGGCACATTTATTGATTGTACATTTGGTCAGGGTGGTTATTCAAAAGAGATATTAAAATTTAAAAATACCAAAGTTATTGCTTTAGATAGAGATAAATCAAGTAATAAAAAGGCAAATATACTTTTAGAAAAATTTAAAGACAGATTTTTATTTAAAAATTTAAGATTTAGCCAATTAGAAAACCTAAAATTAAAGAATGAAAACGTTAAAGGAATAGTTTTTGATTTAGGTTATTCTTACACTCAAATTAAAGATCCATTAAAAGGATTATCATTTAATCATACAGGAGATCTAAACATGCGTTTAGGTATGAATGAGTTTTCAGCAAAAGAAGCTGTAAATAATTTAGATGTTGTAGATCTAGAAAAAATTTTTAAATTTTTTGGAGATGAAAGTGATGCAAAAAAAATTGCAATTAATATCGGACACGAGAGAAAAAAAGAGGATATAAACACAAAAAAATTGGTTGAAATAATTGAAAAAACCAAAAGAAAAAAAAATTATAAAATTCATAGTGCTACTAAAGTTTTTCAAGCTTTAAGAATCTTCGTAAATAAAGAAATTAGTGAACTTATTTTTGGATTGATTGCTGCTGCAAAAGTATTAAAAAAAAATGGAGTATTAGCGATTGTTACATTTCACTCTTTAGAGGATAAAATAGTCAAATATTTTTTTAAGTCCTTATCAGAAGAAAAAAGTATTTCCAGATATGTTCCAAAATTAGAACAACCTGAAACGCTATTTTTAATGAAAGAAAAAAAACCTATTATACCATCCTCAAGGGAAATTAGTGAAAATTTATCCTCTAGATCAGCAAAATTGAGATACGTAATAAAAAAAAAAAATTTCTATAAATTTGAAACTGATATTAAAAAAAAATTTCAAAACTTACTTGATATTGAAAATCTTGGAAATAAGTTATGAAAAAGTTTTCAGTTATTTTAATAATA
>CACOQC010000016.1 GCA_902629215.1 uncultured Pelagibacteraceae bacterium
TTGAAATATATCCTAGTATTTTTTCAATTTCATTTGAATGATGTCCTAAAATTTTAACTATTTCTTCAGATGAAAAAGAGCTTAAACCTCTAGCAAATTCATTACGTTTAGTATCTAGAATCTTTAAATGGTCTCCCTTATTAAATTTTCCAGATACTTTTTTAATACCTGCAGCTAATAAGCTTTTTCCATTTAAAAGAGCTTTTTTTGCACCATCATCTATAATCAGTTCGCCTTTTGGCGAAACGGAACTTATTATCCATTTTTTTCTAGCATGTAATTTTGATATTTTTGAGACAAATAAAGTACAAATATTCTTTTTTTCTATTTGATCAATAGGATTTAAATATAAACCATTTGCGATTATCATATTACAACCTGATAAGTTACAAATTTTTGCTGCTTCAATTTTAGTATTCATCCCACCTTTTCCAAACTGTGTAACACCTTTTAAGTTAATATTCTTAATTTCTTTCTCTAAATTATTTATTTTTTTAATTAATTTTGCATCTTTGAATATTTTTGGATTTTTTGTGAAAAGACCATCTACATCTGATAGTAAAATTAAAGTATCAGCATTAGTAATTTGTGCTACACGAGAGGCCAATCTGTCATTATCACCATACTTTATTTCTGATGTGGCAATAGTGTCATTTTCGTTTACGATTGGTATATAATCAAGTTCAAATAAGTTTTCAAAAGTCCTTTTTGCATTTATTGATCTTCTTCTTTCTTCAGTATCATCCAAAGTTAATAAAACTTGAGAAATATTTAATTTAAATTTTAAAAATATTTGTGAAAATAAATTCATTAATTCTATTTGACCAATAGAGGCTATAGCTTGACTTTTATCAAGTTTAAGGCTCTTCTTTTTATAATTAATCTTTTTACAACCTAGAGCTATAGCTCCAGAACTAACAATAATTACTTTCTTATTTTTAGCTCTCAATTTTTTAATGTCCTGGGCAAAAGTAAATAACCATTTTTTTCTAATTTTTCTTTTATTATCAACAAGTAATGATGATCCAATTTTTACTACAATTATTTTGGAATTTTTAAGATACATAAGAAATTAATTTCGCCTTAATTTTTGATATCGTTTTCTTTTTCAATGTAGACATTGTAATTACCTCTGATTTAGTATTTTTTGAAAAATTATTTACAATATCTCTTACTTTTTTTTCATCAACTAAATCTATTTTATTTAAAATAATTAATTCTTTTTTTTTAGAAAGTTTAGTACTATAATTTTTCAGTTCATTTTTCACTTGATCATAACTTTTTTTAATATCATTATTAGTTATATCAATCATATGTAAAAGAGATTTACATCTTTCAATATGTTTTAAAAATTGTATACCAAGACCTGTACCTTTATGTGCCCCTTCAATCAAACCAGGGATATCAGCAATAGTAATCTCTTTGTTGTCATAACTAGCAACACCCAGGTTAGGATTTAAAGTGGTAAATTGATAATTTGCAATTTTAGGATTTGCATTGGTAATCGCGGCAAGTAAACTTGATTTTCCTGCATTTGGTAATCCAATTATTCCAATATCAGCAATTGTTTTTAATTGAAGCCAAATTGTAAATTCTTCACCAGAAGTACCTTTTGTAAATTTCCTAGGCGCTCTATTTGTTGAACTTTTAAATCTAGTATTTCCAAGACCGCCTTTGCCTCCAGTAGCAGCTACAAATTCTTCTCCGATTTTAATAAAATCATAAATTAGTGTTTTATTATCTTCTTCAAATACTTGCGTCCCTAAAGGAACTTTAAGTATTAAATTATCTCCACTTTTTCCTGTACGATTTTGTCCGGAACCATTGTCACCTCTTTTTGCTTTATGATGTTGTTGGTATCTATAATCAATTAAAGTGTTAAGATTCCTTTCAGCTTTTAATATGATTGAACCACCATTTCCGCCATCACCACCATCTGGTCCACCAAATTCTATAAATTTTTCTCTTCTAAAACTCGGAGAACCGTCACCACCGTTTCCAGCTTTTATATAAATTTTTACTTGGTCTAAGAATTTCATAATACAACGCTATTTTTAGTTGTACTATTAATTGGGTTTTACTGAAACAAATGTTCTATCTGATTTAGTTTTTTTAAAAACTACTTTACCTTTAATAACAGAGAAAATTGAATGATCTTTGCCCATACCCACATTTTCACCAGGGAAAATTTTCGTACCTCTTTGTCTTACAATAATATTTCCAGGTATTACAGTTTCACCACCATACTTTTTGACACCAAGTCTTCGGCCTGCACTGTCACGTCCGTTTCTAGATGATCCACCTGCTTTTTTAGTTGCCATAATTAATTACCAATTATTTACTTGCTTCTTTTTTAGGCTCTTCTTTTTTTTTTGAAGGCTTTGTAATTTTTTCAGCTTCAGATAAAACCTTACCATCTTTTGAAAAAATTTTATTAATTTTTATCATAGAATACTGTTGTCTATGACCATTTTTTCTTCTTGAATTTTGTCTTCTTCTTTTTTTAAATATTAAAACAGTTCTATTTTTACTATTTTTGATTATGTTAGCTTCTACTTTTGCACCCTGAACAGTTGGTGCTCCAACTTCGATAATTTTATCATCGCCATAGGCCAGTATTTCTTTGAATTCAATTTTTGAGTCAGATTTTGAGTTAGCTAATTTTTCAATCTTAAGAATTTCACCTGATCTAACTTTGTATTGTTTTCCACCTGTTTGTATAACTGCGTAAGACATATAATTTTTGTAAATTTAATTAACGCAATATAGTGTGAGAGATACTATAGTCAAGTTTTATAAATTAAAAATTATCCTTTAAATCTCTCAATTTTGAAAAGCTTTTCAAATCTTTAGCTTTAAGAAATATATTACACTCAATTTCATCTGCCAAAGTTGTTGGAATACTTGGTAAATTATTTTCTAACTGTTTTTTAATTTTTTTTATTTTTTCTTTTAATCTTAAATTAGCCTGGTCATTCGCTAAACAAAAATTTGCATTTTGTAGTGTATATTCATGTCCACAATAAATTTCAGTATCTTTTGGAAGTTTTTTTATTTTATTTAATGAATTGAACATTTGTTCGTATGTACCTTCAAAAATTTTACCACATCCTAAAGAAAATAATGTATCACCAGTAAAAATTTTCTTTTCTTTAAAAAAATGAAAAGCTATATGACCTGTTGTGTGACCTGGTATGTGATAAACTTTTGCTTCAAAATTATTTTCCTTCCATATTTGGTTATTTTCTACAAGAATATCAATTTCAGGAATTCGATCTTTATCATCCTTAAAACCAACTACTTTTGAATTATATTTTTTTTTCAATTTTTCATTTCCACCAACATGATCATAATGATGATGAGTATTTAAGATAAAATTTAAGTTTAATTTGTTTTTTTCAATTATTTCAATGATTGGTTCAGATTCACTTGGGTCTATTACGCATGCATTTATTTTATTTTTATCTAATATTAGATATGAGTAATTGTCATTTAAACATGGGATTATTTTTATTTCCATCTTAACTTTTTATTAAAAAAATACCGAGATTTGAAACAAAATTTTTTCTATTTAAATTAGAACTAGTAATGAAGGATGGTTGATCATTTTTCAAAGCAATAGATTTTGATAGCTTGAAATTTTTAGATCTACTAAAATTAAAAAAGTCTTTTATTGTGCAAAGGTGTATATTTGCAGTGTTGTACCATTCATCTGGTAAAGTTTTTGTTACAGGCATTGTACCTTTAAATAAAAGATGTAATCCAATTTTCCAATAACCAAAATTTGGTATTGTAACAATAGCTTGCTTGCCTATTCTTAAAAGTTCATCAATTACCTTTTCTGGATTAAGGAAAGCTTGTAGAGTTTGGCTCAAAATCACATAGTCAAATGACTTATTGGGAAATTGTCTTAAATCATCTTCAGCATTACCTTCAATAATTGTCAATCCTTTGGCTATACAATTTTGTACTTTAGCTTTTGAAATTTCTATTCCTCTAATATTTACTTTTTTTTCTTTAATAAGAAATTCCATTAAAATACCATCACCACAACCAACATCAAGTACATGTGAATTTTTATCAATTAAATCAGATATAATTTTAAATTCTGTTTTCATATTTATTTTTCCAAGTATGATTGATCCAAAAAATTTTTAAGAGCTTTTAAAAAATCTGGAACATCTAACAAAAAAGAGTCATGTCCTTTGTCTGATTTAATTTCCACAAATCCTACATTTGCTCCAATAGCGTTTAATGCAATTACTATATCTTTATTCTCTTGTGTTGGATAAAGCCAATCTGATGTAAATGATATGATGAAAAATTTTGCTTTAGTATTTTTGAATGCATTTGATAAATTGCCATGATTCTGTTTTACCAAATCAAAGTAATCCATTGCTCTTGTAATATATAAGTAGCTGTTAGCATCAAATCGATCTACAAATACAGAACCTTGGTATCTTAAATAACTCTCAATTTGAAAGTCAGCATCAAATCCAAATTTTAGATCATCTCTTTCTTGAAGTTTTCTTCCAAATTTTTCTTGAAGACCTTTTTTTGATAAATAAGTAATATGGGCAGCCATTCTAGCTACTGCTAAACCTTTATTTGGAATAGTATTTTTGGAGGAATATTCTCCATCTTGCCATTTGTGGTCAGCTGCTATCGCCTGTCTTCCAAGTTCATTAAATGCAATATTTTGTGCTGAATGACTAGAAGTACAAGCTATGGGTACTGCAGTTTTGGTTTTATCAGGATAGTTACTGACAAATTGTAAAACTTGCATTCCACCCATTGATCCCCCAACAACTGAAAAAAGTTTTTTAATATTAAAATGATCTAACAAATTTACTTGTGCATTTACCATATCGTTAATCGTTATTACTGGAAAATCAGTGCCATATATTTTTTTAGTCTCAGGATTTTGATGACTAGGTCCAAAAGAACCCATACAACCTCCAATAACATTTGCACAAATTACAAAATATTTTTCTGTATCAATAGATTTACCAGGTCCTACAGCATAACTCCACCAACCATCTTTATTTGTTACAGGATTAATTCCGGCAACAAACTGATCACCTGTTAAAGCATGAAAAACTAAAATTGCATTATTTTTATCTTTGTTTAATGAACCATAAGTTTCGTAAGCTAGAGGAAAGTTGTTGATAGTCTTACCACAATCCAGTTTGAGTGGTTTATTTATAGTTAATGTTTTTATATTATCTTTAATATTCATAAGTTTAGCTAATTTTTGAATTGTGAGAAAAAAAACTTATTTAGCGGTTTTTTTAAAGCGCTCGCAATTCAGATAAATCAGCGCATAAATTTTGTACAAGATGTTATTTAGTATGTCAATTTTAAAAATTAATTAACTAATACTATATAAAAAATTGTTATTTTAATTATAAAGAGCTTAAAATTTAAAATATGTCAATTATTAGATTTAAAAGATTCAATATAGACGCTTATAAGCCAGGAAGGTCTCGTATTAAGAATATGAAAAAAGTTGTAAAGCTTTCAGCAAACGAATCTGCTTTAGGAGTTAGTCCGAAAGTCAAAAAAATTATATCGAATAAGAATTTAAGTTTTTTTAGGTACCCAGATCCCAAATCAAGAAAATTAAGAATGGAAATATCTAAAAAATTTAAGTGTAATATAGAGAAAATTATCTGTGGCTCAGGATCTGATGAGGTAATTCAAATGCTTTGTCAATTGATTTTAAAACCAAAAGATGAGGTAATTGTCCCTCAGTTTAGTTTCTTGATGTATAGAATTTATGCAAAAATAGTTGGTGCAAATGTAATATTTTCAAAAGAAAAAAAATTTAAAGTTTCTGTTTCTGAAATAATCAAAAAAGTTACAAAAAAAACTAAAATGGTTTTTTTAGCAAATCCAAATAATCCAACCGGAACTTATTTGAATAGAAGTGAACTAATTAAATTGAGAAAAAAATTGAGAAAAAATATTTTGTTAGTAGTAGATGATGCCTATTTCGAATATATGAAGAATTTAGATTATTCATCAGGATTAGATTTATTTAAGAATAAAGAAAATGTTTTCATATTGAGAACATTTTCGAAAATTTATGGCCTATCTTCTTTAAGAGTAGGATGGGGATATGGAGCCAAAAAAATTATTGATGCTTTAAATATTATTAAACCACCATTTAATGTTAATGAAGTTGCTCAGAAAGCTGCCGTAGAGTCTCTAAAAGACTCTAAATTTATATCTCGATCAGTTAAGCATAACATTTTTTATGCTACAAAATTAAAATTTTTTTTACAAAAATATGGTATTACTTCTAATGAAGTTTCTGCTAATTTTTTGTTATTAAACTTTAAGGAATGTAAATTTAAAGCAAAGTATTTTAACGAAAAATTGAAAAATAAAGGAATTATTTTGAGATCAACTGAAAACGGTTATAAAATTAAAAACATGCTACGATTATCAATTGGATCAGCAAGTGATAATTTGAGATTTATGAGTGCAGTAAAAAGTATATTTAATAAATGAAAAATATATTATTGATTGGATGTGGTTTATTAGGATCGTCTTTATTAAGAAGAATTCATAGAAAAAAAATCGCTAAAAAAATTTTTGTTCATGAAAAATCTAAAAAAAATTTATTCAAAATAAAAAAATTAAAATTACCAGGAATTATAGTTAAAAATTTAAATGATGCTGTTTCAAAATCAGAAATAATTATTTTTTGTACACCTATGAGTGAATACAAAAAATTAATTCTTAAAATTAATAATCATCTTAACCCGAAACATATAATTACTGATATTGGCTCGTCAAAACTAGAGTCTAAAAAAGTAATAAAAAAAAATTTAAAAAGGAATATTTCTTGGACTTCAAGTCACCCAATAGCTGGTTCTGAGGTAAGTGGACCAGAACATGGTAAACATAACTTATTTGAGAATAAGTGGTGTGTTTTAATTAAAGATAAAAAAGCTAATTTGAAACATTTAAATGTTTTAAACTCTTTTTGGAAGATGATGGGTTCTAGAGTTGTTGTAATGAGTTCAGAAAAACATGATAAAATTTTTTCTATAACGAGTCATTTACCTCATTTAATTGCTTACAACTTAGTAAAATCTGCACAAGATTTTGAGAAAAAACAAAGATATAATCTAATTAAATATAGTGCAGGTGGGTTAAGAGATTTTTCTAGGATTGCAGCATCAAATGAAATTATGTGGAGAGATATTTTTTTCAATAATAAAAATAATATTTCGAAAGCTATCGATTTATTTATTAAAAATTTAAATAAATTTAAAAAGGATATTAATTCTATGAATGATAAGTCTATTATTAAGAAGCTTATTCAAACTAAAAAAGTAAGATCAAAAATCATAAAGTTGAAGCAAGACATTGATAAGCCTGATTTTGGAAGAAATTAATGATTTATTTTAGCTATTTTTTCCACTTCTAAATTAGCTGTTTTTTTAATTCTATTAATAGTTTGGATAATTGGCATAATTATAACTTTTTTTTCAGGTCCATATGCGTGAATTAGTTGTTTAGAATTTAAGCACATTGCAACATGACCTTTCCAAAATATTATATCTCCTTTTTTAAAATTTACTCTTTCAATTTTTTTTTTTGAATACTTGATCTGATCCTTAGTATCTCTTGGATAAAATGAATTGTTATAATTAAAAAATATTTGCAATAATGCTGAACAATCAATTCCTTTATATGTTTTTCCACCCCAAACATATTTTATATTCAAAAATTTTTTGAATATTTTAATAAAATCTTTTTGTTTGTGGTTTATCTTTTCAATATTTATCTTTTTTATCCACTTATTTTTTTCAATTTTAATATAATTTTTATTTTCTTCGATAACTGGTAATTTTGATCCAAATGGAAGATAATTGTTTGTACCAGTGCCAGGTTTTTTGAAAACTCTTGCTTTGAGACCACTGACCTTATATTTAGGATCAAATTTTTTGACATATTTAGAATTTTTTATATATCCAACATAATTATCAAATAACATTTTAATTCTGATCCAATTTTTATTTTTTGATAAAATTTTGAATTTTTCACCATATATTATTTGTGAAGTGACTTCAGATAATTTTGAAGGTTTTTTATAAATGTTCGAAAAATTATTTACAAAGTAAAAATTATTTTGCACTGATTTTAATTCTATTTTTTATGATCCATAAACAAATTAGTGAAGGTATCACCATTATGGTTGTTAATACGAAAAATGTACCCCAATCTCCATTCAACCAGTCAACCAAAGCACCTGAAGAGGATGCCAAAGTAGTTCTTCCAGCAGTACCAATTGAGGCAAGTAATGCGTATTGAGTTGCAGTGTAAGTTCTATCAACCAAAAGTGAAATAAATGCAACAAAGGCTACTGTAGCAAATGCAGCTGTTATATCATCAGCTATTACAGCAATTGCAAATAAAATCTCAGACTTTCCAGTCCATGCCAAAACGGCAAATAAAAGATTTGTTAAAGCCATCAATCCCCCTGCAAAAAACATTGTTTTTATTGTCCCAGCTCTCATTGCCATTATTCCACCCAACAAAGTAAATACAACTGTTGTTATCCATCCAAGTCCTTTAGAGTAAATTGCAATTTGACCTTTGGAAAATCCAATTTCCTTATAGAATACGATAGACATTCTTCCCATAAAAGCTTCACCTATCTTAAATAAAAAGACAAATCCAAGAATTCCTGCTGCGATTGCAAAGCCATTTTTTTTAAAAAAACTGATAATGGGCCCACCTATAGTTCCGGTTATATAAGCAATAAAGTTTGTAATTGTATTACTTGAACCAAGCTTTCCCTCAATTAATCTATCAGTTTCCTTTTGTTTTGATTGTCTATCTGTCTCAATTGGTTCATGAACAAACATTAATCCGATATTCATTAAAATAATTAAAACACCTAAAACTAAAAAAGTAGCTTGCCAGTAATCTGTGATACCGAGATTTTCAAAAAACTCAGCTGTAAATAATGATACAACTCCTCCTAATTTATAACCTGTCCACCAACCAACAACAGCCATTGCTGCTCCAGCTGCCATAGATTTACCTTCATCTTCTTTTATCTGTTCAATTCTTAAAGCATCAACAGTTATATCCTGAGTTGCAGAAGCTATAGCAATAATTAAACCAACTGAGATTATTAAAGCCAAATTTTCTGTAGGATTTATTATGCTCCAAACTAGTAAGCTTATCAAAATGATTAATTGCATTAAAACTATCCACCCTCTTCTATGGCCTAGTCTTTTAGTTATTAAAGGTATTTGGATTCTATCTACTATAGGTGCCCATAAATAATTAAAAGCATATACACTAAATATTAACCCGGCCCAGCCAATTGTTGATCTGCTTAGACCTTCCTCTTTTAACCAAAGACTTAAACTGCTAGCAATTAAAACCCAAGGAAAACCACTTATTGAACCTAATAGCAAAATTCTTAGCATTCGAATATCTTTATAAGCTGAAAGAGAATCAAACCACGATATTTTTTTTAATTCAGACATAATTAATTTTTCCAAAAAGAAGGTAAAAATAACACTAGTATAGCAAATAATTCGAGTCTACCCAAAATCATTCCTAGAGTTAGTATCCATTTTGATAAATCTGGAAGAGTTGAAAAATTCCCATTTGGTCCAATAATTGATCCTAATCCAGGACCTACATTAGAAATAGATGTTGCTGCTCCTGAAATAGCAGTGATAAAGTCAAGACCAGTTAATGATAATAACGCAGCAATTATAAAAAAAATTACCAAATACATATAGATAAATGAAATTATTGAAGCAACAAATTTATCACCAACTGTATTTTGATTGTATTTTAATATAAAAATACCTTTAGGATAAATTATTTTTTTTAGATGATTTACAATAAAAGAATAGAGAATTTGTATTCTAAATATTTTTATTCCACACGTCGTTGAGCCAGCACACCCACCAATAAACATTAAACCTAAAAATAAAATTATTGGGAAACTTCCCCAATTGTCATATTGTGCATTTACATAACCTGTTCCTGTTAAAATAGAAATAACATTAAAAAAGATATAACGTAAATTTAATTGACCTGAATTATTCAAAATTAAATAAACTACTAAAATAAAAATACTAATAACAATTATTTTTAAAAATGTTTTAATTTGAATATCAGAAAAAAAAATTTTTTTATTTCCACTTAAAAATTTTATGTAAGCTATAAAAGGAAGACTACCTAAGATAATAAAAACCATAGCAGAAATTTCGATATAGATATTATTAAAAAATCCTATGGAATCATTGTAGTTTGAGAAACCTCCGGTAGCTATTGTTGTCATTGAGTGAGTTAAGCTGTCAAAAAAATTCATTCCTAAAGTTTTGTAGGAAATAGCACAAAGAGCTGTTAAAATTGAATAGATATATATCAATCTTAAAGCAATTTCTTTTGATTTAGGTAAAATTTTTTCTGAGGAGTCGTTACTGGAGATTTTGAATAGCTGCATTCCACCAACATTCATCAAAGGCATTAAAGTAATTGCCATAACGATTATACCTATTCCCCCAAGCCATTGTAAAATTGCTCTCCAAAATAAAATTCCTTTAGGTATGATTTCCAAATTAGAAATAATTGTTGAACCTGTAGTTGTTATTCCTGACATGCTTTCAAAAAAAGCATTTGTAAATGAAAATTCGGTGCTAGAAAAAACAAATGGAAGCGACCCAAAAATTGCTATACTTAACCAAGATAAAGCAGTTAACAAAAAAGCTTGTTGCAAATTCAATTTTTTATCGTGATCTAAATTTGACAAAAAAAACAATGATCCAAATATCATAGTGACTATAGAAGCTCCAATAAAAGATGAGTCGAATTCATCGTAAAAAAGTTGTGCAATTACAGGAATCAACATAAAAATTCCTAGAATTATTTGTAGAATTCCTAAAGTAAAAAAAACAGTTTTATAATTAGACATTTTGAAAGAACATTATTTTATGGTAAATAAATTTCAACTCTATATGAATTTACTTAATCATATATTAAGGATTTTTATAAGAAATATTAATGATTAAAAAAGAAAATTTAGACAAAACAAGCTCGTGGCCATTTGTCGAAGCAAAAAAGATGCTTCGTGAAAGAAAATCACAAATTGAAAAAAAAGGTAAAATCACTCTTCAAACAGGATATGGACCTAGTGGCCTGCCTCATATAGGAACCTTTGGTGAAGTTGCTAGAACATCCATGATCGTAAATGCTTTAAAACATTTAACTAATTTTCCTACAGAAATTATTACTTTTTCAGATGATATGGATGGTCTTAGAAAAGTGCCAGACAATATTCCTAAAAAAAAATTATTAGAGGAAAATTTGCATAAACCTCTTACTCAAGTTCCTGATCCGTTTGAAAAATTTAATAGCTTTGGTGAACATAATAATCAAATGTTAAAAAATTTTTTGGATAATTTTAAATTTAATTATACTTTTAAAAGTTCAACTGAACTTTATAAGTCAGGTTTTTTTAATCCATCTCTTCAGAAAATTTTGGAAAATTTTGATGGCATAATGAATATTATCTTACCCACACTAGGAAAAGAACGTCAGAAAACTTATAGTCCTTTTTTACCAATCTGCCCAAATACTGGTCATGTTCTAGAAATTCCTGTTAAACGAATAGATAAAAATAAATCTAAAATAGTTTTTGATAATAATGGAGAAGATTTAGAAATGAGTATTTATGATGGCAATTGTAAATTACAATGGAAAGTTGATTGGGCAATGAGATGGTATGCTCTTGATGTTGATTTTGAAATGTATGGAAAGGATCTTATTGAAAGTGCAATTTTATCAACAAAAATAATAAAATTAATTGGTAAAACAAATCCATCAGGATTTGCTTATGAATTATTTTTAGATGAAAAGGGTGAGAAAATTTCTAAATCAAAAGGAAATGGTATAACTATAGATCAATGGCTAAGCTATGCTTCACCACAAAGTCTTTCATTATATATGTATCAAAATCCAAAAAGAGCAAAAAAATTATACAAAGAAATAGTTTCAAAAGCTGTTGATGATTATTTAGATTTAATTGAGAAAGCTAAAAATCAAAATGAGTTACAATTATTAATGAATCCAGTTTGGCACGTTCATAATAGCGATGTTCCTAAAGAGAAAATGATCATGTCATTTTCAATGCTTTTAAATCTGGTTGAAACTAGTAATGCAGATAATAAAGAACTTTTGTGGAAATTTGTAAAAAAATATAAAAAAGATATTTCAGAAAAAGATTGTCCTATTTTTGATAATCTCATTGGATATGCAATTAGATATTATAATGATGTAATTAAAAAACAAAAAAAATACAAAAACCCAAATAATGAAGAAAAATTAGCTTTACAAGCTTTAATAAAAACACTTGATAAATGTAATGATGAAATGTCACCGGAAGATATACAAACATTAATTTATTCAACTGGAAAAGATAATGGATATTCTGAAAATTTGAGAGATTGGTTTAAATTAATTTATGAAGTCGTATTTGGTGATGAAAATGGACCTCGAATGGGATTTTTTATAAGTTTTTTTGGTGTCAATGAAACAAAAGATCTTATAATAAATAAATTAAAATAATGTTTTCAAATTTAAGATCATTAATTTTTAAATTAGATCCCGAAACTGCACATAATCTGGCTATTAAATCTTTAAAATTTAATTTTGTACCAAATATATCTGATGAAAATAAAGATGATCCATTATTTAAAACTCAATTATTCAATACAGATATTGATAACCCAATAGGTATTGCAGCAGGATTTGACAAAAATGCTGAAGTTTATAATTCATTGTTTAAACTTGGTTTTGGATTTGTTGAAGTTGGCACTATTACTCCTGTCAAGCAGTATGGCAATCCTAAACCAAGAGTTTTCAGATTAGTGGAAGATGAGGCTTTAATAAATAGACTTGGGTTTAATAATCTTGGAGCAAAAAATGTTTTGAATAGAATAAAATCTAATCCTCAGATTGGATTATTAGGAATTAATATAGGACCAAATAAAGATACATCTGATAGAACAAGAGATTATATTGAGTGTTTTAATACATTTCATACTGTAGCAGATTATATTGCCATAAATATTTCATCACCTAATACAGAAAATTTAAGAAATTTACATGATCAAACCAAATTAAATTCATTATTAAAAACGATTGAAACAGAGAAAAAAAATCTGAATACAAATATACCAATAGTAGTTAAAGTTTCACCAGATATAAATGATAAAGAAATTAGTAAAATAACTGAAGTTCTTTTAAACTATAAAGTTGATGGTGTAATCGTGTCTAATACTTCAGATTCTACAAGAGATAATTTAATAAATATTCAAAAATATCAAAAAGGTGGGTTATCAGGCAAACCAATTAAAACAAAATCAACATTATTAATAAATAAATTTTATAATTTATTAAAAGGAAAAATTAAGATCATTGGTGTTGGAGGAGTAGACTCTGGAGAAAGTGCATATGAAAAATTTTTAGCTGGAGCAAATTATGTTCAACTTTACACAGGAATGGTTTTTAGAGGCCCCAATATTGTAAACATGATCAAAAAAGAGCTTAGAGAATTATTATTAAAAGATGGTGTCAAAAATTTTAATGAAATTGTAGGAAATCAATCAAATAGATAAAAGTAATAAACTTGACGTTATTAATATCTAACCTTATATAGTCCTCTTAATATGTCAAAAAAATGTGAACTTACTGGAAAAATTCCCATGAAAGGTCATAATGTTAGTCATGCTAATAATAAGACAAAAAGAAGATTTTTACCAAATTTAAAAAAAGTTAAGTTTACAAGTGAATTGCTAAAAAGAAGTTTAAAATTAACCGTCAGTAATGCGGGAGTTAGATCTGTTGATAAAAAAGGAAGCTTTGATGAGTTTTTGAAAACAGTTAAAAATAAAAATCTATCGCCTAGATTAAAAAAAATTAAAAAAAATTTATTAATTAAGTCTCCTTACCAAAAAAAAACAGTTCAATCTAAACCAGCTTAATGAATAAAATATTAATACTTCTCTCATTTTTGATGGGAGTGGTAGTTTTATCCTCAAATTATCTTGTCCAGTTTCCGGTTAATTATTATGGCTTAAATGAAATTCTTACTTATGGAGCTTTTAGTTATCCAATAGCTTTTTTAATTACTGATTTAGCGAATCGATCTTTTGGAAAATATATTGCTAGAAAAATTGTATATTTAGGTTTTATTATTGGAGTAGGGTTTACAATATTTTTTTCAACTGATTTTGCAAATTTCATATCAATTAGAATTGCAATAGGTTCAGGCACAGCTTTTTTCATTGCTCAGTTAATTGATGTGCAAATTTTTGATAAACTCAGAAAAAAAAAATGGTTTATAGCCCCGTTAACTTCTTCCATAATAGGTTCATCAATTGATACTTTTTTATTTTTTTCAATATCATTCTATGGAACAGATGTACCATGGATCACTTTATCTTTAGGTGATTTGGCTGTTAAAATTATTGTTGCTTTAATAATGCTTATACCTTTTAGAATATTACTAAAAACATTTAAGCCAATATAATTTAGTATAAAAATTTATATGAGAGAATTTTATATGCTAGTTTTGCTACAAGAAAGTTGTACGAATTAAAACCTTTAATTGGGGAAAGTTCATTTATATCAGCACCAACAATATTTGCATATTTAGATGCTATTTTAATTATGTCTAAAGTTTCATCCCAAAATAAACCACCTGGTTCTGGAGTACCAGTTGCTGGCATAATACTAGAGTCTAATCCATCAACATCAAACGTTAAGTATACTGTTTTATTTTTTATAAGTTTTTTAAATTTTTGAAAATTCCATTTATTTTTATCCTTCGCCCAAAAAATTTTAATTCTAGAAGAATTTTTTTTCAGAAAAGGGATTTCACTTTGCGATATATTTCGTATTCCAAAAGATATAACTGATACATTTTTATGATCTAAACATCTTCTTATTGCTGAAGCATGTGAAAATTTTTCTCCATTATAACTGTTTCTTAAATCTGCATGAGCATCAAAGTGTAGTAAGCAAATTTTATTAAATTTTTTGACAAAAGGCTCAATACATCCAGGAGTTATCGAATGTTCACCCCCAAATGTCATTGGAAAAAGTTTATTATCTAAAATTTCCTTATTAACATCTGCCATTTTTTTGAGAGCTCTATTTATATTTTTATCAATTCTAAAAGGCTTTAAAGTTTTGATACCTATTTTCTTATAAGGTTCACAGTTCAATTCTTCATCATAAAGCTCAACTTGATGTGAAGCCTTTATTATTTCTTTAGGACCATTTTTTGTTCCACCACCATAACTTACAGTTTTTTCTAAACCAAAAGGAATAATAACTACTTTTTCCTTAAAATTAAAATTATTATCAATTCCAAGAAACCCTTTTTTATTTGATAGATATTTCAATTTATTTATCCAAAAATTTTAGAAAAATTTTTTCTTTTCCTATTTTTCCATTCACCTTTATGGAATGCGTCACTAGCAATCAATGGTAGTACACTGGTTGCTTCCGCAAAGACCATTTGTTCTTTTGTTACATCAACTTTCCCCCATGAACTTGCTTCTTTTAAAGTTGAACTACTACAAGCACCATCTCTAGAGTCTGCAACTGTAATTTGAATAGCATACTTATGCATATCTACTTCTTTTCCCAATAATTCAGCACATATCACAGTATCTTGTATAAAATTTTTAGGCACTCCACCCCCAATCATAAAAAGACCAGATCCATTTGATTGTATCTTAATTTCCGTTAATTCACGAAATTCTCTAATTGAGTCTATTGTTAAGTGTTTTTTAGGATTTTTTTCTTGATGAATAACTAAACCAAAGCCAGCACTAGAGTCTGTAAAAGCTGGACAAAAAATTGGAACATTATTGTCAAAAGCAGTTTCTATTAATGAATCTTTTTTAACTGAGTTTACTTTTAAATATTTACCTATTTCACTAATAAACTCTCTAGAAGTGTAACTTCTTGGTTCTAAATTATCTGCAATTTCACATATTTTTTTATCACATATCTGAAGTTCATCTTCATCTATATAAGTATCATAAATTCTATCTATATAGTTTTTTCTTAATTCAGTATCATCTTGAAATTGAGAACCTTGATAATGTTTAAAACCAAGAGCTTCAAAAAAATCCATATCAATTATTGAGGCACCAGTTGCAATAATAGCATCGACCATATTAAATTTGACTAAATCTTTATAAATATTCATGCACCCAGCTGCAGAGGTTGATCCTGCCAAAGTTAAAAATATTGTACAATCTTTATCTTTAAGCATTTCATTATAAATTTTTGCTGCATTTGCAGTTTCTCGAGAAACAAAAGACATTTTTTCCATAGAGGATATAATTTTTCTTGAGTCAAAAGATGTAATATCAATGTGTTCGACAGGATTTTTAAGAAAATCTTTTTTACTATTGTGTCCTAAGTTTTTTTTATCAGACATTAAGCAACTAAAAAGGCTTTATTAATATATTTATCATAAAGACTCATAATTGGATTATCTTCAACTTCATATATTTCATCAGAATAGAAACCATTAAATTCTGTTCTAAATGTTAATCCATAGGCACCCAATTGACCAAGTTCAATATAATCATTTTCTTTTATATTATTAGGAAGAAGAAAAGGACCTTTCATATAATCCATACTATCACAAGTTGGGCCATAAAAATCAAATGCAGTTAGTTTTTTTGAAATAATTTTATTTGAACAATCTTTAATCATTTTTGATGGATAAACAATATTAGGTGTACCAGCATCAAAAAGTGTTCCATAAGTTCCATCATTGATATAAAGTTTTTGTTTTTTTCTAAGATTTACTCTTACAATTGTTGATCCACTTTCAGCAACCAACGCTCTTCCAGGTTCACAAATAATTTCAGGTAAAATATCTAATTTTAAATTTTCTAAACTTTTATTTATCTCTTCAAAATAATTATCTAAAGATTGTGGAATTAAATCAGGATAGATTGTTGGAAATCCACCACCAACATTAATATAATTTGGAATTATTTTTGTCTTTTTAATAATATTTCCTATTTCAGTAATTCCTTTTGCATAAGATATTGGATGCATACACTGGGAACCAACATGGAAGCTTAAGCCAATTTTATTTGAGTACTGTTTCACTAATCTCAGCAATCCTGCTGCCTCTATATTTAATGCACCAAATTTTTTTGATAAATCTATTTCTGCATGTTCATTTGATACAGCAACTCTTACAAAAAGTTCCAAGTCTTTCGCACCACTTGTGCTTTCTATTATTTTAACTAATTCATCTTTAGTATCTAATGCAAAAGTTTTAATCCCATATTTAAAATAAGCATCACTAATACTTTCTCGACTTTTTACTGTATGCATAAAAGAGCATTTTGCAGACTGACTAAACTTTCTGACAGATTTGATTTCTTCAATTGATGCAACATCAAATTGGTTAATTCCGCTTTTAATAAGTGTTTTAATGACTTCAGGGTGCGGATTAGTTTTTACTGCATAAAGGATCTTTCCAGGAAATCTTTTTTGAAAAAATTTTGAAGCAGAAAGAATAGAATTCTTTCTGATACAATAAACTGGTTTATCAGGCCTCAGTTGATTTACTAAATTTTCAACTGATTTAAATTTTTGCATTTATAGTGCCCCCAAAAAAAATTTAATAAAAAAAAGCTTTTATTTAAAAACTTTAATATTTCGAGCAATTAATTCAATACTTATCTAATGTAAAGAAAATAATGACCTATTGAATTGTGGAAAAGAGTGACCATATATGGTTCATGAAAAATGAAGGAACATTGCAAAATTTGAGCGAATTTGAGAATAAATCACTTTTAATCGTGGATGATGATAATCCATTTAGGGAGAGATTAGCTAGAGCAATGGAAAAAAAGGGTTTTCAGGTTATTCAAGCTGAAGGTGTAAAAAAAGGTATAGAATCAGTAAAAATTAAAAAGCCTGGTTTTGCGGTTGTAGACTTAAGATTAGCAGATGGTAATGGCCTGGAAGTTGTAAAAGAAATTCAATCAAATAATTCTTCAAGTAGAATTATAATGTTAACAGGTTATGGGAATATTCCTACTGCAGTTGCAGCCATTAAAGAAGGTGCAATAGATTATTTAGCAAAGCCAGCTGATGCAGATGATGTGGAAAAGGCTTTATTAGCAGATCCATCAAAAAAAGCAGCTCCGCCAGAAAACCCTATGTCGGCTGACAGAGTAAAATGGGAACATATTCACAGAGTCTTTGAATTATGTAATAGAAATGTTTCTGAAACAGCAAGAAGACTTAAAATGCATAGAAGAACGCTCCAAAGGATCCTTTCAAAAAGATCGCCTAAATAATTTTTCTAAGTTTAATTATTTTTTTTGCTAAGACCGTTAAAAGAGTTATTTTAAATATTTCCGCTAATAAAAAAGGTGAAACACCTAATTCTAAAAGTGGTTTATCCCATCCTATAAGTGTTCCTAGCCATATCACTCCTAAAATATATATTGTAGATACTGATAATATAAGCTTTAAGAAAATAATAAAATAATTATCACTTGTCTTTACAAATGACGCTAAAACACAAGCAGATAAAAAACCAATTAAATAACCCATTGTAGGACCTGTAAAATAAAGAATCCCAACACCTCTCTCTGGTGAATTGGAAAATACAGGTAAACCAGCAAGACCCTCAATTAAATATAAACATATAGTTGCTAAACCAATTTTATATCCAAAAGATATACCTACAAATAAGACAACAAATGTTTGCATAGTCATCGGAACAGGATAAAATGGAATTTTTACTTTAGCAGAAATTGCTAGCGCAACAGAACCTAAAAATATTACTATTAATGACTTAATTATTTGAGACTGAGAATTTTGCTTTATTAGTTCCATAAAAAATAATACTCTTATTTTAATCTAGAATCTATACTAATTTATAATGGGTAAAATTCAAAAAAATGATCATTTTTATTTAATTGATGGCTCAGGTTACATTTTTAGAGCTTACTACGCTTTACCTCCATTAACACGAAAGAGCGATGGATTGCCTACCGGTGCAGTCAGTGGTTTTTGTAGTATGTTATTTAAACTACTCGAAGACTCAAAATCAGATAAAAATCTTCAAAAACCAACTCATTTTGCTGTGATTTTTGACTCAGCAAGAAAAACATTTAGGAATGAAATTTATAGTGACTATAAAGCAAATAGAGCTGAGGCCCCAGATGATTTGGCTCCTCAATTTGAGTATATTAGAAAATCAGTTTTAGCATTTAATTTACCATCAGTTGAACTAATAAATTATGAGGCAGATGATTTAATCGCAACTTATGTTGATAAAATTTTAAAAGAGGGAGCTAAAGTTACAATAGTTTCTTCAGATAAAGATTTAATGCAATTATATAAAAAAAATGTTCGTATTTATGATCCAATGAAAAATAAATTTATAACTGAAGTTGATATTATTAAAAAATTTGGGGTAAATTCAAGCAAAGTAATAGATGTTCAGGCTTTAGCTGGTGATAGTAGCGATAATGTTCCTGGAGTACCTGGAATTGGAGTAAAGACTGCTGCAGAGCTAATTAATAAATATGATACTTTGGAAAAATTGTTAGATCATGCAAAGGAAATTAAACAAAATAAAAGGAGAGAAACTTTAATTGAGAATAAGGATAAAGCTTTAATTAGTAAAAAATTAGTTACTTTGAAACATGATGCTCCAATTGACAGAGATTTACATGAATTTGAACTTAAAGAAATTGATAAAGATAAACTTTATAAATTTTTAAGAGAAATGGAGTTTAATAGATTGTTAAGCTCCGCTATCTCAGCTTATGGTGAGCCAAATTTAAGTAGTATAAATACAGAAAATAAAACAAAAGTAAATTCTAAAGAGATAAATAAAAAGAAATATTATTTAATTACTGATATCAAAGAAATTGATAAATGGATTAAAGAAGCTGAGGAAATTGGAGAAGTTGCTGTGGACACAGAAACCAGTTCTCTTGATCCACATCAAGCAGATTTAATTGGTGTATCCCTAAGTACATCTATTGGTGAAGCATGTTATATACCTATCGGTCATGACTCCAAAAAATGCATTAACAAAAGTTTAGTTTTAAAAAAATTAAAACCTTTATTAGAGGATCCAAGTATTAAAAAGATAGGTCAAAATATTAAATTTGATTATATTGTTTTTTATAAACATGGAATAACTCTTACTTCTATGGAGGATACAATGCTTATGTCATATGTATTAGATGCTGGAAAGAATAGACATAATATGGATATACTGTCAGAAATTCATTTAGGTCATAAAACAATTTCTTATAAAGATTTAGTTGGTACTGGAAAAAAAGAAATAAACTTTAGAGAAGTAGACGTTGAAAAAGCAAAAGATTATGCATCTGAAGATGCTGATATTACTTTTAGACTATATAAAAAATTTTATAAAAGTCTAAAGGAGGAAAAAATGATAAATATTTATGAGGTTTTTGAAAAGCCGATGTTAAAAATCTTAGCACATATGGAAATTGAGGGAGTAAAAATAGATAATAGATTTCTTAAAGTGTTATCTTTAAAATTTGAAAAAAAAATTGAAAAAATCCAAAAAGATGTTTTTAAAATTTCAAAAAAAGAATTTAATATCGCTTCTCCCAAACAACTTGGAGAAATATTATATAATGATCTTAAAATAGCAGATCTTAAAAAAACTAAAAAAGGAAGTTTCGCAACAAGTGCGCAAGTATTAGAAGATCTTGCTTTTAAAGGTCATAAATTTCCACAATTAATTTTAAATTGGAGACAAATTTCAAAATTAAAAAATACTTATACAGACTCATTACAAGAACACATAAATTTTAATACAAAAAGAGTCCATACATCTTTTTTGCTTGCAGCTACGACTACAGGTAGATTAGCATCAAGTGATCCAAACTTACAAAATATCCCAATTAAATCTGAAGACGGCAAGGATATTAGGAAAGCTTTTGTTGCTGAAAAAGATCACGTTTTAATATCTGCAGATTACAATCAGATTGAAATGAGAATTTTGGCAGATTTGGCAGATGTTAAAGAATTAAAAAAAGCATTTAATAATAATGAGGACATTCATTCACTCACAGCGAGCCAAATATTTAATATAGATATTAAAAAGGTTACTAAGGATCAAAGAAGAAAAGCTAAGGCAATAAATTTTGGAATTATTTATGGGATATCACAATATGGATTAGCAAAACAAATTAATGTTTCAAATCATGAGGCTGAAGAATTTTTAAATGCATATTTTTCAAAATTCCCTGAAATAAAAATTTACATGGATCGAACAATAAAATTTTGTAGAAAATCAGGATATGTATCTAATATTTTTGGACGAAGATCACATTTTATCAATATAAATGATAAAAATTACAATGTGCGAAACTTTCAAGAACGTGCTGCAATTAATGCTCCAATTCAAGGTTCTGCTGCTGAATTAATGAGACTGGCCATGATCAGACTGAGTAAAAAGCTAAATGATCAGAAAACTAAAATGTTATTACAAATTCATGATGAGCTAATTTTTGAGGCTCCAAAAGAAGAGGTAAAAAGAGTCAGTAAAATAATCATTGACGAAATGTCGAGCGTTGCTAAAAGCGAACAACACTCTTTTTCAATACCTTTAACTGTTGATTTGAATTCAGGGGATAACTGGGGCACTCTTCATTAATTTAAATTTAATTGCCCAAATTAGAACAATTTAGTATTTTTATATTATAGATATGCATAAACAAACAATTGCACTCATAGACGACGATAGAAATATTCTTACTAGTCTAAGTATAGCTTTAGAAAAAGAAGGATTTAAAGTTCAAACATATATTGATGGTGAAAGTGCATTAATTGGTTTAACGAGGACACCTCCTGATTTAGCTATAGTGGATATTAAAATGCCAAAAATGGATGGAGAAGAATTACTTAAAAAGTTGAGAAAAAAGACATCTTTACCAGTTATATTTTTAACTTCTAAAGATGATGAAATAGATGAATTGCTAGGTTTGAAATTAGGTGCAGATGATTTCGTTAAAAAATCAGGGGGTTTTTCAATTAAGGTTTTAATTGAGAGAATAAGAGTTCAACTTCGAAAAAAAGACTCCAAAGAAATAATAGAGGAAAATAAAAGTATTATTTCTCATGGAAAGTTAAAATTAGATCCTTCACAATTAGAGTGTGAATGGAATGGAAAACAATTACCAGACAAACTCACAACTACTGAATTTTTATTAGTAAAAGAATTAGCCAAAAGACCAGGGATTATTAAAGAGAGAGCTCAATTAATGGATATAGCTTATAGAGAAGATACAGATATTGAGGATAGAACAATTGATAGCCATGTAAAAAGAATAAGAAAAAAGTTTAAAAAGGTTGACCCTGAATTTTCAGCTATTGAAACAAGATATGGCAGTGGATATAGATGGAATGTTAGTTAATGTTGAGCTACTTTCTTAAAAATTTATCTATATTAAAAAAATTTTTATTTATAAATTTTCTCTTTTTCACAATTATTGGATTATTAACATTTTTGTATTTAAATAATGTTCAACCGAACTTAATCAAGAAAAAGTCGTCAAATCATATTAAAGTGATAAATAACACGATTGATAATATAATCAGATTAGATGTTCAATTTATTGAAGAAGACATTAGAAATTTTTTATTTTCTACCAGGTTTTTATTTCAAAGTTTGGATAGAGTAATTTTTTTTGATAGTGAACTAAATCTTGTAGGTGATACAGATACTTTAGATTTAGACCCAAGATCATTTTCAAAAAGGTTAGATTCTGTTGAATTAGAAATATTAAATCAAGAAAAGACAAAAAAAATTACCGAAGAAAAAAATATAAATTTAGGAAATAAAAATTCAGTATCTTTAAAAGATGTTTTATTCAATTATGCAGGATCAAAAAATTTTGGCATACCGTATACATTTACTCAAGAAAATTTTAATGAATTCAAATTGACCACAATCAAAAATGTAATGATTGGTGATAAAAATGTTGGTTATTTAGCTATTACAGAAAATGCTAATGATGTAAAAGCCGCAATAGATGAGAGAAAGACTTTTATTATCAGAACTGCGATTGCAGTAGGTATTGTAATTTTAATTTTTTCATTTGTATTAAATAGATATTTTTTAAAACCAATTAAAAACTTAGTGAGTTATACAAAAAGTATTAAAGATAAAAATTCAAAGATAACAAATTTAGAAAGATTAAAATTGAGAAATGATGAGTTAGGCCTTCTTTCCAATTCTCTTGATGACATGACGCTCGAATTGCAAAAAAGAATTTCACATGCTGAAAATTTTTCAACTGATTTGGTTCATGAAATAAGAAATCCTCTTGCCTCTCTTAAAAGTGCTTCAGAAATTCTTCATGATACCAAAGATATTGATCAAAGAATTAAATTAATTAATATTTTGTCTCACGATGTCCAAAGAATAGAGAGATTGATAACAGATTATTCACAAACTTTAAAAGATGAAGTTGCACTAAGTAAAGAAAAAATAAAAAAATTAAATATTGAGCCAATTATAAAGTCTGTTGTTGATGATTTTAATAATATTTATCAATTAAAAAGAGGCATTAATATTTCATATGTTAATGATGGAAAAGATAAATATTTTATCAATGGTATAGAAAATAGAATCGAACAGATACTGGCAAATCTTTTGGATAACGCAATTTCATTTAGTGAAGATAATAAAAATATTATTGTAAAAGTCTCAAAATTAGAAAATAAGAATATTGTAATAAATATTATTGATGAAGGTCAAGGTTTTAAAGAAAAAGACACAAGTAAAATATTTAAAAGATTTTATAGTAATAGACCAGATAAATTTGGTGAACATTCCGGACTTGGTTTAAATATTGTAAAAAATTTAGTTGAATTACACAGTGGCACAATAAAAGCTAGCAATAGAGTTGATCAAAAGGGTGCAAACATGGAAATTACATTTCCGAAATTATAAAGTCCTATTGATTAATTAATTCTTTATTGTTAGAAGACTTTTCATGACTGATTACAAAGTAAAAGATATATCACAAGCTGAATTTGGTAGAAAAGAAATTTCAATTGCAGAGAGTGAAATGCCAGGCTTGATGGCATTAAGAGATGAATATAAAGGTAAGTCTCCTTTAAAGGGTGCAAAAATAATTGGATGTCTTCATATGACTATTCAAACAGCAGTTTTAATTGAAACATTAGTGCATCTAGGAGCAGAAGTAAGATGGTCCTCATGTAATATTTTTTCAACTCAGGATCATGCTGCTGCAGCAATTGCTAAAGCAGGTATTCCTGTATACGCATGGAAAGGTGAAACAGAGGATGAATATCTTTGGTGTATTAAACAAACAATAATAGGTAAAAAAGATTGGAAACCGAATATGCTTTTAGACGATGGTGGAGATCTCACAGCAATAATGCACAATGAATACAAAGATTTGTTAAAAGATGTAAAAGGTGTTTCTGAGGAAACAACAACTGGAATTAAAGCACTAAATAAAATGGAGAAAGATAACTCACTTTTGGTCCCTGCGATAAATGTAAATGACTCTGTGACCAAATCAAAATTTGATAACTTGTATGGATGTAGAGAGAGTTTGGTTGATGGAATAAGAAGAGCAACTGACGTTATGATGTCAGGAAAAATAGCTATAGTTGCAGGTTTTGGAGACGTAGGAAAAGGTAGTGCTGCGTCTTTAAGACAGAGTGGAGCTAGAGTTTTAGTTACAGAAGCTGACCCTATTTGTGCATTACAAGCTGCTATGGAGGGCTACGAAGTAGTTTTAATGGATGAAGCTATAAGTAAAGCAGACATTGTTGTTACTGCAACTGGAAACAAAGATATTGTCACCGCAGATCACATGAGAGAAATGAAAGATAGAGCTATATTATGCAATATTGGTCATTTTGATAATGAGATACAAGTTGAGGCTTTAAAAAATTATAAATGGACAGAGGTGAAGCCACAAGTTCATGAAATTGAATTACCAAGTAAAAAAAGAATTATTTTACTAGCTGAGGGAAGACTAGTAAATTTAGGATGTGCAACGGGTCATCCTAGTTTTGTTATGAGTGCTTCATTTACAAATCAGGTTATTGCCCAAATTGAATTGTGGAATAATTATAAAAATTATGAAAATAAAGTTTATGTATTACCAAAACATCTAGACGAAAAAGTTGCAACTCTTCATCTTAAAAAAGTAGGTGCAAAATTGACAAAATTATCTAAAGAACAAGCAGATTATATAAGTGTTGGAGTAGAAGGTCCATTTAAACCTAATGCCTACCGCTATTAGAAGAGTTAAAATAAATTTATCTTCAGAAAATAAAACAGAAGAGTTAGCAATTAAGATTTCCAAAAAACTTAATCTAGGTGATATAGTTTTTTTGTATGGAGAAATGGGAGTTGGCAAAACTACCTTTGTTAAGTATTTAATTCATGCATTTCAAAAAATATACAAATCAAAAAAAACTGAAGTAACAAGCCCTACATTTAACTTATCTAACGAGTATCAAATTGGCAAAATAAAAATCAATCATTGTGATTTATTCAGACTTAAATCAAATGAAGATGTTAAAAATTTAAATTTATTTACAGAAAAACAAAATGTAATTACGCTAATTGAGTGGCCAGAAATAATTTCCGAAAAACCTGAAAATTTAATAGAGTTTTTTTTTGAATATGAAGATAACTTTGAAAAAAGATTTGTGAACATAAAAGGACTGGATATTTAATTTAGATGAAAAATTTGAAGAAAATAAAAGGTGACGCATCAATTCGTGAATTCTATAGAAAAAAAAATAAAAATAATTCATCAATTGTGGTTGTTTCAAAAAAAGAGAAGATTAAAAATCTTATTGTTTATGATGCAATTAATAAAATTTTAATTAAAAATAAGATTTTGGCTCCAAAATTGTATCAAGAAAACTATAACAATAATTTTATTGAAATT